>CAIXLI010000080.1 GCA_903920205.1 uncultured Pseudomonadota bacterium | reverse complement strand
GGCACGCCGTCTTCGCGCACCAGAACAGGGTCGGAGATCGACGAGGCGGGGAAGGATTTCTTGCCCTGCACAAGATCGTCCCATGTCACATCCGTATGATTCAGCTTGAACCGCCAATGCGGTTTGCGGCCTTGGGCTTCAAGTGCTGTGCGGTCGCTCTCGGTCAGTTTCAACGCGGCGCGGTCATAAACGGGGGGCAGGCCACGACCTAACTGCGTCTTGCGTTTCAGGTCGAGTTCGGCTTGCGTTTCATAGCAGGGATAGACGCGTCCCGAGGCTTTAAGTTGTTCTAAAACTTCGGCATAGCGCGCTACGCGGTCGGACTGCCGCGCAAAAACGTCCCATTTCAGCCCCAGCCAAGCCAGATCGCGCTTGATCGCCTCGGCAAACACCTCGGTCGAGCGTTCTTGGTCGGTATCGTCCAGCCGGAGCATAAAAGTGCCGCCATGCTTGCGGGCAAACAGATAGTTAAATAACGCTGCGCGGATATTGCCGATATGCAGCAATCCGGTAGGTGACGGGGCGATACGAACGTTAACGGTCATGATGTAACTTCTTCAAACGACTAAGAAAGTCTATTGTTTTAGCATGATTTTGGGTGATGCCAACCGTTATCTGCGTATGATTGATGGGGAGTGTCCGTTCAACAAACGCCGTCATACCGGCGAAAATAAACAAAAGTTTTCAATCTGGATGCCGACTTTCGCCGGTATGACGACGTGGTTTAGCCGCTTTTTCTTTCCCCGCTACGCTCCTTTGGCCTATCATGCCTTATGACCTTTCCCATATTCGCCGATGTCGTTAAGCCTGATTTCCGTCCTGAGGCGGGGCGGAAGTTTGAGCTTGTGTCCGACTATCGCCCCGCTGGCGACCAGCCGCAGGCGATAGAGGCGTTGACGCAGGGGTTTCGGGCGGGGGAGCGCGAGCAGGTTTTGTTGGGTGTCACGGGGTCGGGCAAGACTTTTACCGTTGCGCAGACCATTCATATCTTGCAACGCCCCGCCCTTATCCTCGCGCCCAATAAAACGCTGGCGGCGCAGTTGTATGGCGAGATGAAATCTTTTTTTCCCAACAACGCCGTCGAATATTTCGTCAGCTATTACGATTATTATCAGCCCGAAGCCTATGTCCCGCGTTCGGACACCTATATCGAAAAAGAGTCGATGATTAACGAGCAGATCGACCGCATGCGCCACGCCGCGACGCGTTCGCTTTTGGAGCGCGACGATGTGATTATCGTGGCGTCTGTCTCCTGCATCTATGGCATCGGTTCGGTCGAAACCTATCAAAGCATGGTGCTGGGGCTTGCCAAGGGGCAGGAGATCGGGCGGCAGGTGTTGTTGTCCTCTTTGGTCGAATTGCAATACAAGCGCAACGACATCGCTTTTGGGCGCGGCGATTTTCGCGTAAAGGGCGACACGATAGAAATTTTCCCCGCGCATTTAGAAACGACGGCGTGGCGCTTGGTGATGTTCGGCGACGAGATCGAGCAGATTGTGGAGATCGATCCTTTGACGGGCGAGAAAGGGGCAAGCCTCGATGCCTTCAAGCTTTACGCCAACAGCCATTATGTCACGCCAAAACCCACCCTGGCGCAGGCGGCGGCGCAGATTAAAGTCGACCTTAAACAACGCTGCGCGGAATTTCTGGCGCAGGGAAAATTGGTGGAAGAACAGCGTTTGCGCGAACGCACGACTTTCGATCTGGAAATGATGGCGGCGACGGGCTCTTGCGCGGGGATCGAAAATTATTCGCGCTATCTGACAGGTCGTCCCGCCGGAGCCGCCCCGCCGACCTTGTTCGAATATCTGCCCGAAAACGCCATGCTGTTCGTGGACGAGAGCCATGTGATGGTGCCGCAACTCAACGGCATGTCTCGTGGCGATGCGGCGCGGAAAACGACTTTGTCACAATACGGGTTTCGTTTGCCATCTTGCGCTGATAATCGTCCGTTGAAATTCGAAGAGTGGGATAAAATGCGCCCGCCCTCGGTGTTTGTGTCGGCGACTCCGGGCCCTTGGGAGTTGGAGCGCACGGGAGGCGTCTTTGTCGAACAAGTCGTGCGCCCGACGGGGCTGATGGACCCGCCTGTTATCATTCGCCCGACGGAAAAGCAGATCGACGATTTGTTGCACGAAGTTCACCAAGTCGTCGCCAAAGGCATGCGTATTCTTGTCACGACGCTGACCAAGAAAATGGCGGAGGCTTTGACGGAATATATGGGGGATGCGGGGATTAAGGTTCGCTATATCCACTCCGATGTCGAAACTTTGGAGCGCATCGAAATTATCCGCGATTTAAGGCTTGGCGTGTATGACGTTCTCATCGGCATCAATTTGCTGCGCGAGGGGTTGGATATTCCCGAATGCGGTCTTGTGGCGATTTTGGATGCGGATAAAGAAGGCTATTTGCGTTCGCGCACGTCGCTTATTCAAACCATAGGCCGCGCTGCTCGCAACGTGGAAGGTCGCGCCATTCTTTATGCCGACCGCATAACGGGCAGCATGAAAGCAGCGATTGACGAAACCGACCGCCGCCGCGAAAGGCAGCAAATCTATAACGCTGCCAACGGCATTACGCCCGAAAGCATCAAAAAATCTATCGGGGATATTTTAAGCTCGGTTTATGAAAAAGATCATTTGACGGTCAAGGCGGGCTTGGCGGACGAGTTGACGCTCTCCGGCAAAAGCCTGCAGGCCCATATCCGCGACCTCGAAAAACGCATGAAGCAAGCGGCGGGGAATTTGGAATTCGAAGAAGCCGCAAGATTGCGCGACGAGATCAAACGGCTGGAAGCGGCGGAGCTGGGAATCGATGTCGCCGCGCCGAGTAAACCGCAGAAGAAGGGGCGGGGGAGGCGGTAGCTACTCCACCGTCACGCTCTTTGCAAGGTTGCGGGGTTGGTCGACGTCGGTGCCTTTGGCGACTGCTGTGTAGTAGGCAAGAAGTTGCATGGGGATGGAGTAGAGCAGGGGGAGTACGACGGGATCGGCGGCGGGGAGGGCGATGTTCCAGAAAGTTTTCGCGCCTATTGCGGCAATGCCTTTTTTGTCGGAGATGAGGATTACCTTGCCGCCACGCGCCGCGACTTCTTGGATGTTGGACGCGGTTTTTTCATAAAGCGCGTCGCTGGGGGCGAGGAAAACCGTCGGCATGTTTTCGTCGATCAGGGCGATGGGGCCGTGTTTCATTTCTCCCGCAGGATAGCCTTCGGCGTGGATGTAGGAGATTTCTTTCAGCTTCAACGAACCTTCCATCGCAATCGGGTAGAGCAAGCCGCGACCGAGATACAAAACATCGCGTGCCTCGCTGATATGATGCGCGAGTTCCTGAAAGTGATGTTCGTCGCGCAGGATTGCGTTGATTTGGGCGGGGACTTCGCGCAAGGCGTGGAGGATTTCCTTGATGCGGGCGGGGGGCAGGGTGCCTCGCGCTTCCGCCGCCGCCAAAGCCAGACACAACAAAACCGTCAATTGCGTGGTAAAGGCCTTGGTTGAGGCGACGCCGATTTCAGGCCCTGCCAGGGTCGGCGCGACGGCATCCGACGCGCGGGCGATGGAGCTTTGCGCGACATTGACGACCGACAAAATCTTTTGACCCTGTGCTTTGGCGTAATGCAGCGCGGCAAGGGTGTCCGCTGTTTCTCCCGATTGCGACACGGCAATTGTCACGCCGCCTGCGGGCATGGGGGCTTCGCGGTAACGGAATTCGGAAGCGATGTCGAGTTCAACCGGCAAACGCGCCAATTGTTCGAACCAGTATTTGGCGACAAGCCCCGCATAGGACGCCGTGCCGCAGCCGATGATCGTCAGGCGCGGCACGTTCTTCCAATCGAAGGGCAGGGGGGGCATCGTCAGCGTGTCGTCCGGTGCTGCCATGGTCGATAGCGTGTCGCCGATTACGGCGGGCTGTTCGAAAATTTCCTTGAGCATAAAATGAGAGAAACCACCCTTTTCCAGTTCTTCAATTTTCATTTCAAGTTTTTGAATGTAGGGCATGGCCTTGTCCGGCATGTTCAGGCCGACATAAAGTTCGGCCAGGTTATTGTAAAATAATCCGGTAACCGGCGCTTTGTCGACCGCTGTCTGGTAATTATCAATGGCGTCCTGAAAGTACTTATTGTCTTCGAATCTGGCCAGCAGGGAATAAATCCTCCCCAGGTTTCCCCAATAATAGGAATTTCC
>CAIXLI010000079.1 GCA_903920205.1 uncultured Pseudomonadota bacterium | reverse complement strand
CTCGATGTCGGCTCATCACATCCTGGGGCTGGAGAAGGTCCCAAGGGTTCGGCTGTTCGCCGATTAAAGTGGTACGTGAGCTGGGTTCAAAACGTCGTGAGACAGTTTGGTCCCTATCTGCCGTGGGTGTAGGAATATTGAAAGGAGCTGTCCCTAGTACGAGAGGACCGGGATGGACGTATCTCTGGTGGATCGGTTGTCGCGCCAGCGGCATAGCCGAGTAGCTAAAATACGGACGAGATAAACGCTGAAAGCATCTAAGCGTGAAACTTACCTTGAAACTAGTATTCCCTGAGAGTCGTGATAGACCATCACGTTGATAGGCCGGATGTGGAAGCGCCGCGAGGCGTGCAGCTTACCGGTACTAATAACTCAATAGGCTTGATCCTTATCAGAAGGATGTAGTGGATTTACCCTCCCTACTCTTCCGAGCTTTCATTCTCTTTCATCCGTCCTGATGACCTGGTGGTTATTGCGGTGGTTCTACACCCGATCCCATCCCGAACTCGGACGTGAAAGCCTCCAGCGCTGATGGTACTGTGTCTTAAGACCCGGGAGAGTAAGTCGCTGCCAGGTCTTCAGGACGGATGACATCATCAAAAATTTTCACTATTCCACAAAAACCCGATCCGTAAGGATCGGGTTTTTTGTTGTGGAATCACAATGTGCTGTAATGGCTTCTGGGGCGACTTTAGCAATACAGGAAGGTTGATCGGGCTTAAGCTCGAATAGTCTTGTACTTTTCTTCCTCCTGTATTATTGCTGCGTAATAATTATATTATTTTTAAAATATTTTACGGGGGGTATATATGCCTTCAATATTTCAGCAGCGTATTGTTTCAGGCGACTTATCCGGTCTTCCTGATATCGATGTGGAGCAGCTTGGTCGTCTTGCCAAGAGGGTCGGCACGCTTGAGCCGTTTGCCTGTCGGGAGAGGGTCGCCAAGGCCAAAACCTCCCTACAAGACGCCGTCCTTGATCGCATCAACGTATCCATTGCCGTCAGGATGTCCCGCGAAAAACTTTCGCGGGATTTGATGGAACTTGTTGTCGAATTATTGGCAAAAAAACAAATTCCACTGAATGGGCCAGAACGCCATGAGCTTATCAAGCAGCTGTTAGACGACATGCTGGCGCTTGGTCCGCTGGAGCCTCTTCTGGCGGACGACACTGTCTCGGAAATTATGATCAACGGCGCAAACCGCGTTTTCATCGAACAAGAGGGAAAGGTAACACTTTCCGATGTGGTCTTTCGCGATCAGGCGCATATTCTTGCTATCGCCACACGCATCGTCTCAGCGATCGGTCGCCGCGTCGACGAGAGCTCGCCCATCTGCGATGCGCGACTGGCGGACGGAAGCCGCGTCAACATTATACTCCCCCCTCTTGCCCTTGACGGTCCGACGATTACCATTCGCAAATTCTCCAATAAGAAAATCATGTTGGATACGATGGTCAAACTGGGAAGCCTGTCGCTGCCTATGGCGAAGCTTTTTCATATCTTGGGACAGAGTCGCGCCAATATTTTAATTTCAGGGGGCACAGGCTCTGGCAAAACGACGCTTCTGAACGCTTTGTCGCAGGTTATTAACGTGAACGAACGGATCGTCACCATCGAAGACGCCGCCGAACTGCAATTGCAACAACCGCATGTTGTCCGCCTGGAAACACGTCCGCCCAATTTGGAGGGACGCGGAGAAGTTACAATGCGAGATCTTCTAAGAAACGCCCTACGCATGCGCCCCGACCGAATCATCGTCGGAGAAACGCGCGGCGGAGAAGCTCTTGATATGCTTCAAGCGATGAATACAGGGCACGATGGATCCCTTTCGACGGTTCATGCTAATCGTCCTCCGGAAGCGTTGATGCGGATCGAAAACATGGTTGGATTGGCGACATCTAATTTGTCGTCCGCCGCCATACGCCAACAAATCGCTTCGGCTGTCGATATCATTATTCAGGTCTGCCGCATGCGAGACGGATCGCGGCGCATCACCCATATTTCCGAAGTCACCGGCATAGAAAATGGCACGATAACGCTTCAGGATTTATTCGTCGCCGAAATAGCGGGGGAAGACGAAAACGGACGATTGGACATCGCTTTCACGCAAAAAGGCTTTCCTGAACGGTGCCTTTCCAAAATCGCCTATGCCGGGCTCGACAAACAGCTACAAGAAGCGATGACGGATGGGAGCAAGATCGCTGCGGCATAAACATGGGAAAAGTCGAAACCTCCCCCAAAGACTATTGTTTTGATAATAACCCGATCCGCAAGGATCGGGTTATTTGTTGCTGACTCTCTACCACATTCTTCGACAAGGTGCTTATTTTCGTTTTTAAAGATGGATCTCTTGTACCATCAAGCTCTAGGTCAGAATGACTCTTACGTTGAGGCAGTCCTATAACCGTACAAAACGATCTAGAATTGTTCTCATAAAATTATTGATTGACGAGTAATTTTGCTTAAGCAGTTCACTCGCCGACTGAGTAAATTTTGTTTGAGCTAAATCCTCGGGAACGGCCTCTATCATAGTTTTAATTCCACCAAGCGTTATTTCCATATGGCATTGAAAGCCATAAATATTGTTTTTGTATCGCACTACTTGGTGAGGGCACCCTTGGCTTAATGCCAACAGCACAGAATTTTCTGTTAGGCCCGGCATATCATTGTGCCAGTGAATAACCGGAAAGTTATCTGGAAAGTCTTCAAACAGAGGGTCTTTAACTCCTTCCGAGGTTAAAGAAATTGGATAAACCCCTACTTCTTTTTCGGGGCTTCGTTCTGTCTTTGCTCCTAGTGCTTCTCCTATGAGTTGTGCGCCTAAACAGAAACCCAATATTTTTTTGTTCTTTGAGATTGCAGTTTTAATCAAATCAATTTCCGATAACAAATAAGGAAACTCTTCAAGTTTTAAAGGACTCTGCGGACCGCCCATGATAATTAGAAAATCAAAATGACTTACATCGGATAGTTTATTTCCCTTGTAGGGCTTTTCTGTCTTGAAGGTATGGGCGTTATCTAAAGCCCATTGTTCTATAATTCCCGGCGTTTCAAAATCAGCATGTGTGATACATAAGATGTTCATGTTCTTTGACCTCTTGCCTTTTCGTCGTGGGGAAGTTGAAGCTTTTGGCAGGATATATCCCTTGGTTAAGAGCGGCAAGAGGCTGGCGTTTGGGAAGTCCGTCACGGACACACGGACTTAGAGAAAACGCCCCCAGCCACTTATGGTTGGGGTGTTCAGCAAGGACGTATTCTCTTATTAATTGATCTGTCCCGTCCCGCCAAAATCTCCCCTACCCCGCCATCCCCGCCAATTCCTCAAGCAGTTTTCTAACCCCCAGCAAACGTTGGGCGGGGTCGTCCCATGCCCTCATGATGACTAGTTTTTGATCGGGGCGGACCATGACGGTTCCAGCTTGTTTGGCGATCCAGGCCATCAGGCGGTCGGGGCGAGTGAAGGTATCTTTGTAGAGGGCTATAATTGCACCTTTGGCGGCGGCGTCGACTTTGGCGACGCCGGCTTTGCGGCAGATTTGTTTGATCGCCACTGTTTGCATAAGGTTTTCGACTTCGGGAGGCAAAGCCCCAAAACGGTCGATGATTTCCGCCGCCAAGGGGTCTATCTCGGCATCGTCCATAATATCCGCCAAGCGGCGATAGAGTCCGAGCCGCACATTCAGATCGACGACATAAGTTTCGGGGATCAGCACCGACAATCCCAAATTGATTTGGGGAGTCCAGCGGTCGGGCACCCCTGCCCCGTCGCCGCCGCCCGAACGCGCCGCCGCGACGGCGTCTTCCAGCATTTGCTGATAAAGCTCGACGCCGACTTCACGGACATGGCCTGATTGTTCCTCGCCCAGCAAATTTCCCGCGCCGCGAATATCCATATCGTGGCTTGCCAGTTGGAACCCCGCGCCCAGTTGTTCCAGCGTTTGGATGACTTCCAGCCTTTGCTGCGCCGTTTTCGACAAAGCCGTTGTAGGCGCATAGGTAAGATAGGCATAGCCGCGCAGTTTGCCGCGCCCTACCCGCCCGCGCAGTTGGTACAGCCCCGCCAGACCAAACCTGTCGGCGCGGTGAAGGATGATCGTGTTGGCGTTGGGGATATCGAGGCCGGATTCGATGATATTCGTCGCCAGCAAGACATCAAATTGCCGCGCATCGAAGGCCGTCATGATGTCTTCCAACTGTGTCGGGGTCATACGCCCGTGTGCGGTGACGATTTTGACTTCGGGCACCAATTCGCGCAAGGAGGCCTCAACGCCGGACAGATCTTCTACATGGGGGCAGACATAGAAGGATTGCCCTCCCCGATAATGTTCGCGCATGATTGCTTCGCGGATCACCAAGGGGTCGTAGGGCAAAACAAATGTCCGCACTGACAGGCGATCCAAAGGTGGTGTGGCTATCAGGCTAAGCTCGCGCACTCCCGCCAAGGCCAGTTGCAAAGTGCGCGGGATGGGGGTTGCGGTGAGGGTCAGCACATGGACTTCGGCGCGGAGTTCCTTAAGCCGTTCCTTTTGCTTGACCCCAAAATGCTGTTCTTCGTCGATAATCATCAGGCCGAGATCGCGGAAGCCGACGTCCTTGCCCAGCAGGGCATGAGTGCCGATAACAATATCGATGCTTCCGGCTTTCAGCTCTTCCTTCACGCGCTTGGCCTCTGCCAGAGAAACCATGCGGGAGAGTTGCCCGACGCAAACGGGGAACCCTTTGAAGCGTGTGATAAAATTATTGAAATGCTGCCGCGCCAAAAGCGTCGTCGGCACGACCACGGCGACTTGCAGCCCCGCTTGCACGGCGGCGAAGGCGGCGCGGAGGGCGACTTCGGTTTTGCCAAAGCCGACATCCCCGCAGACCAATCTGTCCATCGGCTTGCCGCTGGACAGATCGCCTAGAACCTCGGCGATGGCGCGTTCTTGATCCTCGGTCTCGGCATAGGGGAAACGCGCCGCGAATTCTTGATAGGCGCCTTCGGAAACTTCGATGATCTCGCCGGTTTTAATCTCGCGGTCGGCGGCGATTTTCATCAAGGCTTCCGCCATGTCCTTTAGCCGCTTTTTAACGCGGGATTTGCGTTGCTGCCAGCCTAGGCCGCCCAAGCGATCTAAAACCGCGCCGGATTCCGCGCCGCCATAGCGTGTCAAAAGATCAAGGTTTTCAACCGGCACAAAAAGTTTATCGCCGCCGTCATAAATAAGCTTGACGCAATCATGCGACAGGCCAAGCACCGTGACGGTTTCCAGCCCTTCGTACCGACCGATGCCGTGTTCGGCATGAACAACGAAATCGCCCGGGTTGAGCAAGCCAAGTTCAAGTTGAAATTGTTTGGCTGCGCGGCGTTTTCGCGCCGGACGGACAAGGCGGTCGCCGAGAATGTCTTGCTCGGTCATCACGGCAAGGTCGGGAGAAACAAAGCCGTGTTCCAGCCCCAGAATAATCAGCGCAACAAGTTTGGTGTCGAGTTTACGCAAGGCGTCGAAGCTGGGCACCTGCGTTTGCGCGGAAATGCCGTGGGTACGGAGCAAACCTGCCATGCGGTCTGCGGAGCCTTGGCTGTAACAGGCGATAGCGGCGCGGCGGTTTTGTTTGTGCTGCGCGGTGATGGCGGCTTGGACATCGGCGTAGAGGTCACCTTCGTGCTGGGTCACGCGGGCGGAGACGAAATCGCGGCCTCGGTTTCCGTGGCAGTCGATCATCGCAGACGGCACGCCTCCCTCTTCGCCTTCAACAATCCCGAAGGGCGATAGGGTGGCAACCGCCCTGCCCTCTAACGCTTTGTCCAGCGCGAGTTTAGGAATATAGAGGCCGCCAAGCGGTGCGGGTTTGTAAGGGACGGTAGAGTCTTTCTTCTTGGCGCGTTTGGCGGCTTGGAACAGGGAAAGGCGGGCTTGGTAGAAGTCGTCGATCTGCTGTAGGCGCGATTCTATCGCTTCGTCAGATTGGTGGTCGAATATAACGGGGGCATCGGGCAGATAGTCGAGCAGGCTGAACAGGCGCGGATAGAAAAGCCCCAACCAATGCTCCATGCCCGGAAATTTCTTGCCCTGCGTCACGGACTCATAAAGCATGTCGTTATCAGTCACCGCGCCGAACAAGTCACGGTAGGCGGCGCGGAAATGCGCGATGGAGGCTTCGCCGAGGATCGCTTCCGCGATAGGCTCAAGATGAAAGCGGTCGATTTTGTCGGTAGTAGTTTGGGTCAGCGGGTCGAAAACGCGGATGCTGTCAATATCGTCGCCGAAGAAGTCGAGCCGCAAGGGCGCGTCATAGCCGGGCGGAAACAGATCAACAATACCCCCGCGTACAGCGAATTCACCCGCCTCGCGCACCGTTCCGGCATTTACATAACCGTTTTGCGCGAGAAAGCCGCGCAGCTTTTCGACCGGCAAAGTCTCGCCGACGGCGGCATTGAGACTTGCTTGTTCCAAAACATCAGGAGGCAGAGATTTTTGCACAATCGCGTTGATCGTAGTCAGGACAATGCAGGGCTGTTGAAAGTGTTGCCGCAACCGGCTGAGCGTTGCTATGCGCTGCGCGACGATACCGGCATGGGGAGAAACGCGGTCGTAAGGCAGGCAATCCCAAGCCGGAAAAGACACGACCTCGCAATGCGGGGCGAAAAATGCCAAGGCATCGGACAAAACCGCCGCCCGCGTGTCGTCCAGCGCCACATGGATAACGGGTTTTCCCGCGCAACGTCCCGCGATTTCCGCCAGAACGCGGGCGTCATGCCCCTCGGGTGCGCCCGCGAGCGTCACGCGTTCCGTATTTTCCAAATTCCAAGCGGCGGTGAACATGGTGGCAGAAGGTCCTTATCAAACGATGGAGTCTTCGTTCCCTGAAGCACTACACCATGGAAACGACCCAACCTATTGAAATAACGAGCGGTAAAAGGCGCAGGATTCAAACATGGGGGAACAGGTAGTATACGCCGTTATTCACGGCTGCGCCGTAATAATAGAACAAGGTCAGGAAAACAAGGCAGGATTCAAAGAGAAAAAGGGGCGGGAATAAGCGTCCACAATTGCCTCAGCTTGGCTGAGGGAAAAAGCGGCTACCCCACCGTTCCTTGATAATATCAGCCAACATGTTCACCCCCATACCAGCCCCACCTAGTGCAAAGGCGGCGGAGACATTGCCTTGCGTAGCGACCAAAGTACCCACCAAAACCGCTCCACCAACAATCACATCGTCTAGTGTAAAGACGCTCCGCGCATAAGACCGAAACTGAAGCAATAATTCTTTCTTGTTATCGTTCATTAACATGGCAAGCTCCTTGGGATTGAAGGCTAAGGAATCTCTTTATTAAAATCATCACAGCTCTGGATTCAAGGT
>CAIXLI010000078.1 GCA_903920205.1 uncultured Pseudomonadota bacterium | reverse complement strand
TGACACCGTAACGTGTTTTTCGCAAGAGGAAAGAAGGTTTATCCCCACGAAAACAGGGGATGGAGGCCCTTCCTATCATCTTAAAACGTAAGGAAACGCCGATTAGTTTAGGCAAAAGCACTCACCTCTGCCTTGCTCGGCATCGAGGAGCCTGCTCCGGCGCGGGTTACGCTGATAGCAGCCGCAACATTCGCCCGTCGCGCCGCAGCTTCGAACGAGCATCCCGTCGCAAGTTCGGCGGCAAACCATCCGGCAAAGCAGTCCCCTGCCCCCGTCGTATCGATGGGCGTAACTTTCTGGCCTAAAACATGGACGGGGGCGCAATCTTTTTGCGCAAGAACGAAGCCAGCACCGCCCAACGTGACAACGCAGCAAGGAACAGGCAGTTCCTTGGATCGCGCATAGCCCATGATGTCTTGGGGGTTATCGGTCGTCGGCTCGCCGATGAGTTCGCAAAATTCGTGCTCGTTGAGGATCATAACCGAGGTCAGCTGTAACAGTTCCTGTGCCATCGTTTGATACGGAGACGGATTCAGGATCGTTATCCCACCGCTGGCTCTGACAAGGCGAAAGAAGCGCACAATTTCCGTCACGGGGCTTTCGAACTGCGCCAAGGCGATGACCTTATTTTTCGTGAGAAGGGACAAATCCTCCGGCGCTTGGGCTAAGTCGTTTGCGCCGGGCGTGATAACAATGGTGTTCTGGCCTTTGTCGTCCACGACAATGACGGCGACGCCTGTCGAGATGTCTTTGATAACCGCGATAACAGAGGTTTCCACGCCGTTGCTTTTCAGATGCGCGAGCATCTGCTCTCCAAAACCGTCCGCGCCCACACCACCGATCAGAATGCTTGTGCCCGCGCATCGTGCGGCAGCTACCGCTTGGTTCGCGCCCTTGCCGCCTGGGAAAAAGGCAACACGCTTGCCAAGCACGGTTTCGCCTATGCGGGGATGTCTTTCGCCGAAAGTCACGACGTCCATGTTGATGCTGCCGAAAACAACGACGTCTTGCATGCTTCGCTCCCGCTGAGAATTTCGCCTTCTACGAACAGTCTATCGCAAGAATAGATTCAGGCAACAATACCCAACGCCTTGCCTTGTAAAACCGTCAATTCCGCAATGCCTTTTTGCGCCAGACGCAGCAAGGATTGGAATTGGGCTTCGGAAAAGGGAGCTTGTTCTGCCGTGCCTTGGATTTCGACGATGCCGCCTGTGCCCGTCAAAACGAAGTTGGAATCGACATCGGCGGTCGAGTCTTCGGCGTAGTCGAGGTCGAGGACGGGTTGGCCTTGATAAATGCCGCAGGAAATGGCGGCGACCGAGGTTGTCAGCGGATTAGCTGCCAAACGCCCTGTTTTCATCAAATAACGACAAGCCAGCCCCAAGGCGACATAGCCGCCCGTGATCGACGCGGTGCGGGTGCCGCCATCGGCTTGCAAAACGTCGCAATCGACCTTGATCTGAATTTCGCCGAGAATCTTTCTGTCCACCACGGCGCGAAGACTGCGTCCGATCAGGCGTTGGATTTCTTGTGTGCGGCCTGTTTGTTTGCCTTTGGCGGCTTCGCGGTCGGTACGTTCCGCCGTCGCACGGGGCAGCATACCATATTCCGCCGTGACCCAGCCCAAACCCGTATTCCGCAAAAAAGACGGCACTTTTTCGTCGACGCTGGCGGTGCACAGCACATGCGTATCGCCGAATTTAACCAAGCACGAGCCTTCGGCATATTTAGAAAAACCGGACTCGAGAGAAACGGAACGCATTTGGTCGAGGGCGCGAGAGGATGGACGCATTTTTGACTTCGGGGGTTCGGGGTTCAGGCGTTGGGAGATAGCATTGGATAGCAGGAACGGCAAGGCCCACCCCTTGAAGCTATCCTCAATTTCCTTACGGCTCCACCGTCAGGCAGCTCTTGCCGCGCTGAATGAGGTAGGAGCAGATGCTTTGCGCGGTTTTCTTGTCCAACGCCATCAGGCGAGCGCGGTACATAGTGGTGCCGCCTACCGCAACTTTCTGAACCTGTGGATCGGCGTTCGCCAGAAAATCTGGCATGCTTGAGGTCAGCGAGGACAAGGCTTGCTGTCCTATCGCGGCGTCGCTGTAGGCGCCGACTTGCACGCCCCAGTTGGCGTTGGTGCGGGCTTGCGGCGGGGAGGCGGGACGTAGCGCGACTTGTTGTATTTGCGGTTGAGTTTGCGGCTGGGCCTGCGCTGTAACGGCGCCACGCGGGGGAAAGACGGCGGCGATTTTGGAGGGCAGCGCGATATAGTCGTCGTTGGCGTTGTCGCTGCTGTCGCCTTCGCCGTTGGGAGGAACAACATGCGCCTCGGTCTGCGCGGCGGCGAAGCTTTGGTCGAGCAGTTGCGCCATGTGGTTATCGCGTGCCACGGCGGAACGCCCGCCGAAGACAACGCCGATTAAACGCGTGTTGCCCTGCTTCGCCGAAGCGACGAGGTTGAAACCGGAGGCACGGATATAGCCCGTTTTAATTCCGTCCATGCCGTCATACCGATCCATCAGGTGATTATGGTTGTGATGATAGATTCCGGCGTAGGTGAAGCTTTCGTGGCTGAAATAGGGATAGAACTGCGGATAGTGGCGGATCAGCGCTGCGCCCAGAACCGCCATATCATGCGCGGTCGTGACTTGATCGGGATCGGGCAAGCCGGAGGGATTGTGAAACTGCGTCCGCGTCATGCCCAGCGCCCGCGCTTGGCGCGTCATTAATGTGGCAAAACCGGATTCGCTGCCGCCCAAGGCTTCGCCCATCACTACAGCGGCGTCGTTCGCGGATTCAGTGACGATGCCCAACAGGGCGTCTTCGACACGGATATGTTGCCCCGCACGCAAACCCAATTTCGACGGCGATTGATAGGACGCGTTTTCCGATACGGGCAGATATTGTCCCAGACTCAACTGGCCCGATTCGAGCGCCTGAAAGGCGAGATAAAGCGTCATCATCTTGGTCAGCGAAGCGGGATGGCGCAAGTCGTTCGAATCGACGTCGTGAATGATTCGCCCCGTTTCCGCATCGATCACAATATCGGCATAGCCAGCGCTGCGATCCACGCCTGCGGCGGCATGATGGCGCGTGTGATGCGGCGTGTGGCGGCGCTTCTTGGCTTCGGCATTATGCGGGCTTAGAATAACCGCCACCATAACGATAAACATTATCACTTTTCGTATTTTCATATCTAGCCAACACGCCATGATTTGAACTGAATCGATTCGAGGAGAGGCCTTATAAGAATCCCCAACAGGGGGTGAATGCAAGAATTAATTGACTCGACGTTAACCATAGTTTACAAGCGTTAATCAACGTAGGATTGTAGCTCACCACACGCCACTTTTCGTCCCCTTTGGCCTTTTCATAGTAATCTTCATCCGGAGTTTTGTCATGACCACGCCCCCCAACGGTTTCAATGAAATACCCGCTAGTGTCTCGAAAGCATTCGAAGACATTAACGCCTCTGTTTCTAACTATATCAACGCCGTAACCAAATCGAGCGCCGCGCTGTGGCAAGGCATCGAAGAAATTACGCGCAACGTCAGCGGATTGTCGCAAGAGACTTTCGCGCGCACCGTCAGCGCTTATACCACACTTGCCTCGGCCAAATCGCCCCAAGAAGCGATCAGCACGCACACGGATTTCGTCAAGGACAGCTTTGACAACGCCGTTGCCAACAGCAGCAAGGTTTCGGAAATCTCCGTTCGCACGGCGCAGGAAGCGTTCAGCCCCCTGACCCAGCACGCCAACGAAGCGATCAGCGCCGTTATTAACAAGGCAAAAGCCAAGTAATTCAGGCTTTGCCGCGCTTCTTCGCGGTTTTTTAAAAGAGCCCGATTGTTTCCCTTCCTTCATGGTGGGAGAAGCGATCGGGCTCTTTTTTTGAGGAAAAACAAGTTTCTACGCGTTCGGTAGGGTAAATTTACCGCCTCTTTACCCAAATGCTTTATGACTCGTTCTATGAACGAGGGACAAATCTCAGGGCGGTTGAGCTGGTTGACCGCAACTCTGGCGGCGGGGCGGACGAATATCTCGCAGCTTTTGTCGCGCCTTAAGGGCATCGCCATGAGCGCGGGCACCAATATTGCCCTGCACCGCAAATTCATGCGCCTGATGAATCAGGTTGCGGATATCCGGGAAAAAGAGCTCGACATCCTGCATGAGATCGAACAAGTCGAAAAACGCCACAGCGAGTTAAGACGGCATAATTTATTGCGTAAAGCCGACCCTGAAGCCGCAGCAAGAACAGACATCGTTCCCGAGGAGCAGGAAGCGGAAAAACCAAGTCGGTTTAGTTTGTTGACGATTGCGGGGATTCTGTATCTTCTTTCGTCCCGATCCTCGAAGGCAAAACAGTTGGAACCTACGGTGGAGTGACTCCCTTTGATATTCTTTCCTCCGTCCTCTTTCGTTTGAGGGTCGCCTTAGCGAACAACCGACGGGTAAACCCGCGCCGCGCTCAACACATCCCGCTTGACGCCGGAAATGATGTCGAGGGAGTCTAAATCCGCGAGGCTGAACCAGCCGATTTCGGAGAATTCGCCGCTGTCGTTTTTTGGGGATTGATTGTCTTGGACTCCGCATAGAAAAACTACGCCGGGGATCAACGCCTCTTCGCTTTCGATGGCATAGGTTCCGACCGTCGCCACTATTTCTGCCTCTAGGCCGAATTCCTCTTTGATCTGACGTAGGCAGGCTTGTTCCAATGTTTCTTGAGCATAAACCTGCCCACCGCCTGCATCCCACAGACCAGGGTAAAGTTTTCTGTTCTTCGTTCTTTTGCCTAGCAACACCTGCACATCGCCGTTGCTTCGCGTTTGAAGGCAGATGCCGGAAACATGGACTTCGATCTTATGAATGCCTGTTTCCCGCATCACCTTATTCCCCGCAAATGATTCCTTGTGATGCCCCTTACTTCCCGACAGCAGTAGGCGCAGCGGGAGGGGGCGGCGGGGACAGAACAATGCCGCCAACATCTTTCTTGTCATCAGTCGTCATGGCGGGCGAGGAAGGCGTGAGCGCATGAGCCGCAACGGAAGGAACGGAAAGATTTTCCATCGTAATCGGCTGCTTGGCTGTCTTCTTTGCCGCCTTCTTCTTTTTGACGATGTGCTTAACTGGCTTGTGCTTCTTCAGGTCAGGAGAAACCGTCGGCTGCGCGCCCACGCGATGAGCTTCGAAGCTGGTGCATCCGCTGACGCCTTGGAAATAGGCGCTGAACAAGTCCTTCGAAAAATCAAAACTTCCAACGATCACCGTGTTATAGAAATTGCGCGGACGCTTGATCCAGTTGCCCGGATTAATCAGGATGCGCTTCGACTCTTGGTCATACTGACCGTAAACGGCATAGGAGCCTTCGGGTATCGAAGGGTTTTTCTCCGTCGCATAAAACTTGAACACGCCGTCGAAATCACCGCCGTGCAGATGGTCGATCTGTAGCGTACCGCCCGTATAGCCTTGCGAGCAAGTATACCCCCCGTCCCAAGTGCCGAGCGGAGAAAATTCGCCCGAAGTGACCTTGCTTCCCGCCTTGCCCGGAGCATCCATCGGCACAGGAAACACCTGAACCGAAGGCGACAGCGAGGCCGTGCGCCGATCTGACGCCACGGGCGGGGAGGTTTCGCATAAATTCAGAACAAGCCCGAGTTCCCCGGCAGACCAGAGAAACATAAAGTGCTTGTCTGCACGGTCCGCCGTAAACAACGTGATATCTTTGGACACGGACGACAAAACCTGAGGCGAGATGGAAAACCCAAGCAGGCGCAGACGATCAACGGTGTTATTGAAAACCTGATTGACGCGGGCTTGTTCGGTCTGGCTCATGCGCCAGCCATAGGCTTCCATCTTGCCGCAACTGCGGCCAAGTTCGCTGCCCGCCGTTAACATCGCCATTTGGAAGTTGCGTTGGACCGGCAGGAGCAAGGGACGGTCGTCGAAGGCCACCCCCGTCAAAGGAGATGCTGCTGCCAAGGGAAGGTCGGTAGCGCGCGCCTGCGCAGCAAATCCTGTAACGGCGACGGTCAAAACCGCAGCCAGAACGACTTTTGTCCAAAGGGAAGTGTGTTTCATCTCTTGCTCATCCTCAGTCGCGGGCTTGTGCTCAAGTCGCGGGCTTGCGCGAATCGCACAGATAATCGTACGGTCAATATGCCGTTCAACGCGTTTATGCGCAAGCGTGTCTCTTACCCTTGGAATCTCCCATGCTTCTCGACCCTTGGAACGTCTTTTCTTCCTCTTTCGGCTTGGTGCCCAAGCCTTATACGGCTTTGGCGACTTTGACTGATCTGGTCCTCGCTTTTTCGCTGATGGTCAGGGTCGTTTATGCCCGAAAAACGCACCAGATACCCCATCCTTCCCTCGACGGACCCGAGACGTTTGTGCGGATTGCCCGCGTTCAGGTTAGCATGATCGAACAGCTAGTTCTGCACCTGCCCCTGCTGTGGATCGCCGCTTTTGCCATGAACGACGTTTTTTCGGCTTCGCTGGGGTTCGTGTGGGCTTTGAGCCGGATACTGTACGCCCGAGGCTATTACAAAAAGGCCAAACGCCGCGCCAAAGGCGTTATGATCGGACTGGTCGTCAATGTCCTTCTGTTTGCGGGAGCCTTGGCGGGAACAATCGCATCGTTCTGAATAACGCGGCGCATGAGACCCACGCCAACACCAACCAACGCCTTGCATAACCGCGTATGTAAATACATGCGCTATAGCTTCTTTCATCGTAACTGCCTAGCCCCTAATTAGCCAGACAAGGCAGGAATAAGGGCGTCGGTCCGGGAAGATAGGGTTTTGAGAATGTCCCAGTCCTGTTTTCGAGCCGTGGATATGACGGAGCGGAGGGAGGC
>CAIXLI010000077.1 GCA_903920205.1 uncultured Pseudomonadota bacterium | reverse complement strand
TTTCGGGTTTTGGCGTGAACAGGGTATAGTTCAAAAAACACCAAAATTCTCCATGCTTCATATCCGCAGGGAGCTTGTTGGTTGTGCACAAACAAACATCCTTTTTTGTTCCACTGCGCCACCTTTCCCGGTTAATGCACCTTGCTCGCAAAGAGCGTTTTGCGTCCATTTGTCGGCAGATGTTCGTCCTTCCCCTTTTTGCTAGGATTACTACTGCTCTGACTGCTCCCACATAACTTATCTTAACAAAACACACCCTTAGCAAAACTGTTTCCCAGCTTGGCGATTTACGCTAAAGAAGCGGCATGAAACAGGACAAAAAACTGCATATCAAGACTTGGGGCTGCCAGATGAACGTCTACGACTCGGGTCGTATGGCGGATGTTGTTGCCCCCTTGGGCTATGCGCCGAGCGACGAGGCCGAAGGCGCGGATATGGTCATTCTGAACACTTGCCATATCCGCGAGAAGGCGACCGACAAGCTGTTTTCGGAACTGGGTCGCCTGCGCGTGATGCAAGAGGAAAAGGCCGCCAAGGGCGAACGTATGATCGTCGCCGTCGCCGGATGTGTAGCGCAGGCCGAAGGCGCGGAAATTCAACGACGCGCCCCTTATGTCGATATGATCTTCGGGCCGCAGACCTATCACCAATTGCCGGAGATGATCGCCCGCGTCACCCGAGAAACGGGCGGCGTTCTGAACACCGAATTCCCCGCTGAGCCGAAATTTGACGCCTTGCCACGGCAACGCGCCAGCGGAGTTAGCGCATTTCTTTCGGTGCAGGAAGGTTGCGACAAGTTCTGCACCTACTGCGTTGTGCCCTATACGCGAGGCGTGGAATATTCCCGATCCCCCGAAGCCATCATCGCCGAAGCCGAAAATCTGGTCGCGGGCGGTGCACGTGAAATCACCTTGCTCGGCCAAAACGTCAACGCTTTTCACGGCGAGGGAAAAGACGGCGCTTTATGGAAATTGGGGCGATTGTTTTATCGTCTGGCGGAAATTCCGAACCTGAAACGCTTGCGCTATATGACCTCGCACCCGGGCGATATGGACGATGAGCTGATTGCCGCCCACCGCGATTTGCCTATGCTGATGCCATTTTTGCATCTGCCCGTGCAAAGCGGTTCCGACGCGATTCTGGAAGCCATGAACCGCAAGCACAAAGCCGATGATTACCGCCGCTTGATCGAAAAACTCCGCGCGGCGCGTCCCGACATCGCCGTGTCTTCGGATTTCATCGTCGGCTTTCCGGGCGAAACCAATGCGGATTTTGCCGCAACAATACAGCTTGTCCGCGACATCGGCTTTGCCCAAGCCTTCTCATTCAAATACAGCCGCCGCCCAGGAACCCCCGCCGCCGCAATGATCCCACAAATCGCCGAAGACGTGAAAGACGCTCGACTGCAGGAATTGCAAGGTCTTCTGCGCGATCAGCAAACCGCGTTCAACCAAAGCCTGGTTGGCAAAACGATTCAAGTTCTGTTCGACGACGACGGGCGGCACGAAGGCCAAATCTTCGGCCGCAGTCCCTTTATGCAATCCGCCTATATTGACGCCCCCGCAGCCGCACGTCCCCGCATCGTGGGGCAAGAATTGGACGTTACCATCACCGAAGCTCGTCCGAATAGTTTGAAGGGGGAGCTGGTGATACAAAAGGATGTCGCGTAGACTTTAGCTCCCCTTCGAAGGGACTCCGGATTGATTCGTTCTAGAAGCTTCATATATAATAATATCCGAATATGCGAAGCATCAGACTGATGACGCCCGTATGCAGCAATGTTCTGATTTTGTTGATATAATTTATCAAAGAAATTTTTTCTTTAATAGAAATAAATTCCCGTTTAACAGGAGCTTGTGCAGAATATTTCCCCCAACCTGAGGGCTCCCCCTATGTTTTTGCAACGCCACCGAACAAATCAAAAAGCCCCCCATACGCAAGACAACCTTGATATCGGTGCCCCCTCTCACGACGCACTCCATAATACTATCGCGCAGCTTGTTGCCGGAGGCTATCAAAGTGTCCTTGAAAGCAAAGACACCATCAGCCAGATTTTGGCCCCTCTTGCAGCCGAGCTAAAGAATAAGGTTACAGGCAGATTAATCCCCCTCGTTCACATCTACGGGATGCACACATCTTTTTTGAAATAATTGTTTGATTTCAGAGAGGAAGATTGATTCTCTGGTTGGGTTGAAGCAACCCGGGAGAAGAAGCCGATGACAAAGGCCAAAATCAGAGAAC
>CAIXLI010000076.1 GCA_903920205.1 uncultured Pseudomonadota bacterium | reverse complement strand
CGATCTTCGGTTGATGGGTATTTGCCTTCGTCATCAAGCAATCCTCCTTGCAAATCAACGGGATTACTCAACGAATCATTCTTTCCTTACTCCCTCGTTAACTCAGTCGATTGCCCTAATGGGAAGCCCGTCAAACGTGTTTTTGTATCCTTGCCATTGTTAGACGTGGGGGACGGCGGCGCGTCGTGTCTGCTTTGATTCGGGGGAGAAGGATGTTAATCTAAGGATGTTAGATTCTTGCTTTTAATTCTTAGGAAATTGCCCAAGGGCCAGATAATCGGGGAGATAGAGATGACTCGTAGACTGATGCAAACACGGCGCTTAATGCGCGGCTTTAGCTTGGTAGAGTTTGCCATTGTCTTGGGCGTGGCGGGAATTGTTCTCGGCGGCATTTGGGGCGTGGCCGGAATGATAAGAAACAATGTTCGGCAGCAAAAATTTTCGGAAACGCTTTACTCCATTATTGGAAATATTCGCGGTAATTATATGGGTAAATCTTCGGTCGACAGCACCTTGGTTACGACCGAGATGCCCCTTTTGGTGGGCATGAATGTTTTCTCGGGCGATACGGTGCATGTTTCGAGCGGTGTTTCTGTTGTGGATTCTCCGTTTGGAGAGTTTGTAAACCCTATTTCCGCAGCCAGCCCTTATAACTCGCTCTATGTCTGCGGGTGGACCGCCAAAACTAGTACGGGGTGTGATTTTGCGGTCGGCACCGCCAATGTTCCGTTGTTTGCCATTGAGGTGTTGATCCCTGCTGGTGCGGATTGTATCAACGCGGTGCTCAAGAATTCCAGCGCGACAACGTTGCCAGGGCTTGTAGGCGTTTATATTAATAACGTTCAACAGGCATTGCCCATAGGCTTAACAATGGCGCTCGCAAGCTGTGTGCCCAAAAACGCTGGCGTTTCTACAGCATCAGTCGTGGATTTTGTGTTCCGCCTGACGCCTTAGGCTTGTTGTCACGCAGGAGGATTTTTTGAAAAAAACGGCGATTCCCGATGCAAGATTCAGGAAGAATTTTGCAGGAAGGGCTGTATACTTGCGTCTTGAAGTCTGGCCCCCTCTTGTAAAGCTTGGGGTTTGTCTTCTTTAAGTTTTTTTCACCTCTAGCCTAAGAAATACGGAACTGATGATTACGCCTCGCACTGCCTCTGGAACGCTTGAGCTTCTTCCCTGCGAACAGAGGGTTTTTCAGCATATGTTCGACGTCATTCGTCGGGGCTATGAACGGTTTGGTTTCGTGCCGATTGAAACGCCGGTGTTCGAGCTGAAAGACGTGTTGTTGACCAAATCGGGGGGCGAGACAGAGAAGCAGGTTTATTTTGTGCAATCGACCGGCGCGATGCAGCAGGGGCATGAGGCCGATCTTGCTTTGCGGTTTGATTTGACCGTGCCTTTGGCGCGTTATGTCGCGCAGCATGAGCGCGAATTGGCTTTTCCCTTTCGCCGCTATCAGATGCAGCGTGTTTATCGCGGGGAGCGTGCTCAGCGCGGGCGTTTCCGCGAGTTCTATCAGTGCGACATCGATGTGATTGGTAAGGACAAGTTGAGCTCTGCCTATGACGCGGAAGTCCCAGCGATTATCGTGCAGATTTTTGAGGAATTGAAAGTCGGCGATTTTACGATCCATTTTAGCAACCGCAAAATTTTGCGCGGGATTTTGTCGGGATTTGGCGTCAGAGATGAAGAAAAGCAGAAATTGATTTTGCGCGAGATCGACAAGCTGGACAAAATCGGCGCGGGTAAGGTGTGCGAGGCGATGATTGTCTTGGGCTTATCCGACACAGCCGCAGAGGATTTGCTGCGGCTGATCGCGCATGAGGGGAGCAAGGACGAGGTTTTAGCGGCTTTGAACGCGCTTCATGTTGCTGATTCCATGTTTAGGCAGGGGGTGGACGAAGTCACGCATATGGTTGCGTCTTTGCGTGCTTTGGGCGTGCCGGAAAACAGGACGCGCCTTAATCTGTCGATTGCGCGAGGGTTGGATTATTACACGGGCACGGTTTACGAGACGTTGATCGATGCGCATCCTGAATTCGGCAGCGTTTGTTCCGGTGGGCGTTACGACAATCTTGCGAGCCATTATACCAAATCGACATTGCCCGGGGTGGGGATTTCCATCGGATTGACCCGTTTGTTTGATCAGCTGAACGCGCATAATCTGTTACCTTCTGTGCCTAACACGGTTCAGGTTTTGGTGGCGCAGCTTGATCCGCAGTTGAGTTCGACCTATCTGACATTGGCGACGGAATTGCGGATGGCGGGTTTGAGGGTCGAGACTTGGCTGGAGCCTGCCAAGCTCGATAAGCAAATCAAATATGCCGATAAATCGGACATTCCCGTGGTGCTGCTTCTGGGCGGCGACGAACAGGCCAAGGGGACGGTTGTTATTAAAAACATGGTCGCTAAAACGCAAGCCGAGGCGGCGCGCACCGAATTGGTCGGAAAACTGACGGATATTTTGGGGGCTTGAGGGTGATCTCTGTTGTGCTTGACCCTGAAACTCCCAAGCGGAAGGGGCAGTTTCTCTGGGTTCTTCCTTTGGCGGTTTTTGTCGGCATTTGCATCATTGTCGGCGGCATTGCCTATGACGAGATTTTGACATCCGGCGCACAGGCCAAGTGGTTTTCGTGGTATGCGCGACGCATTGCGTTTGAGATGGAGCCTGACGCTGCGGCGCATATGCGTTATCCGAAATCAGGCCCTTATAATGAAAGATTGGGGTATAGCTATCTGCCTTTCTATATCAAGGCATTGCAAGCGGATGATTTTACGGTGGCGGCGCAGATGCGCGCCTCGGAGACTTATAACGACTTGTTGAAGCGTGGGATCTATCCCATTTATCATCCCAAGACTGTTGCTGGGTTGACATTTTACGACCGCACAGGCGAGAAGATTTACGCGGCTTCCTATCCCAATCATGTCTATGCCGATTTCGATCAGATCCCCCCTTTGTTGGTCGATACGCTGCTGTACATCGAAAACAGGGAATTGCTGAAAGGCGGGGCGGTCACGCGTAATCCTGTGATCGAATGGAACCGTTTTTTCTACGCCCTTTTCGGGCATGTCGTGCATGGCTTGATCCCCGGGTTTAATGCGGGCGGGGGGAGTACGCTGGCGACGCAGATCGAAAAATTTCGTTTCTCGCCGCAGGGGCAGACAGGAAGCGGGATTGAAAAGTTGAGGCAGATCGTTTCGGCCTCCTTACGCGTTTATTTGGACGGAGCCGATACGCGCGAGGCGCGAAAAAAGATTGCGCTCGATTATCTGAACAGCACGCCTTTATCGGCTCGTCCTGGCTTTGGCGAGATCAACAGCATTGGCGATGGGCTGTGGGCGTGGTTTGGACTTGATCTGAACGAGGCCAGCGCGGCGTTGCGGTTATCGGAAGGCGATGCTGAATCTTTGAAGGAAAAAGCCGCCGTTTATCGCGCTGCGTTGGGGTTGGTTTTGGCGCAGAGGCGGCCTAGTTATTATTTGCAGAGCAATCGCGCCGCTCTGGGCGAGCTGATTGACGCGACTCTGGATCGGTTGCAAGAGGCGGGGATTGTATCGAGGGTGTTGCATGATGCAACTAAGGTGTCGACACTGCGGTTCCTGTCCGAAGCGCCATTGCCGCCGGAGCCGCCTTATATTGAGCAAAAGGCCGTCAATGCGTTGCGTACGCATTTGCTGAATTTGCTGGGGCTTAAAAAACTCTATGAGGTCGACAGGCTTGATTTGTCGGGGCGTACGACGCTTGATCATCAGGCGGAGGGGAAACTGGTCGAGTTTCTTAAAAAGATGGGCGACAAGGATTTTCTTAAAGCCAACGGACTCTACGGCTTCCGGCTTTTGAAGCCCGACAACGATCCTGCCAAGATTAAGTGGAGCGTTGTGCTTTATGAACGCGGCGCGGATAGCCATAAAATTCGAGTACAGGCCGATACCATCGACGGGCCTTTCGATATGAACGAAGGGATGAAGCTTGATTTGGGGTCGACCGCCAAATTGAGGACCTTGACGACGTATTTGGAAATTATTGCCGAATTGCATCGCCGCTATGCGGGGCTTGATATCGAAGATCTGAAGGATATGGAAGACGATGCGCCCGATGCTTTGACGTCTTGGGCGACGGGGTGGCTGATCGATCATCCTGACTCCGATCTTGAATCGACGCTGAATGCGTCGTTGGAGCGAAAATATTCCGGCAATCCGGGCGAAGTGTTTTTTACTGGCGGCGGCGCGCATGTTTTTCATAATTTCGAACGCGAGGAAGATTTTGAGATTATGGATTTGCACGAAGCTTTCCGCAAATCCGTCAATCTTGTCTTTGTGCGCGTTATGCGCGACATCGTGAATTATACTGTGGCGCAGGGGACGCAAACCAAGGAAGAGCTGTTAAGCAATGCTGGCGATGACAATGATATGCGCGCCGCGCGGCAGGCTTATCTGGAGCGTTTTGCGGATCAGGAAGGCGGCGTGTTTTTGGGGCGCTCTATTGCCGATTATGCTAGTCTGACACCGGAAGCGCGGCTGGATAAAATTGTTGCTCATGCGCATAAGGGGTCCGTGGCGCGGACTGTGATATTCCGTTCTCTTTTTCCCGATGCTGATTTCGCGGCTTATTGCCAGTTTATGCGGACGTATACGTTACGCGAGCCTGTGCCTCCGCAGCGTCTTGCCAAGCTTTACCGCGATTATGCGGTCGATCAGTACTCGCTGGCGGATCGCGCCTATCTGACGGGGGTTAATCCGATGGAGTTGTGGCTTCTGGGCTATTGGCGGCAGCATCCGCAGGCCTCGCGGCGCGAGTTGATGGAAGTCAGTCGCCCGATGCGCATTGACAGTTATGCGTGGCTGTTCAGGCCAAGTTTGAAACACGCGCAGGACACGCGCATTCGTATTATGTTGGAAGAAGATGGCTTTGCGCATATTCAGAAACGCTGGGCACGATTGGGCTATCCGTTTGGGCGTTTGGTGCCGAGCTTTGCCACGGCAATCGGTAGTTCGGCGGATCGTCCTGGCGCTTTGGCTGAGTTGGTTGGTATTATTCTCTCCGACGGGAAGAAGATGCCGGTCGAGCGGTTTGAATCTTTGGAATTCGGCGTCGGCACGCCGTATCAGACTTTGCTAAAGCTTAGTCCCGAAGCACAACCGCAACAGGTTCTTTCTCCTGAAGTCGCTCATGTTATGAAGAACGTTATGAGCGAAGTTGTCGAGAACGGGACGGCTAAGCGCGTTAAAGGCGCGTATCATGACTCGGAAGGCAAGGTGTTGCCTGTCGGGGGCAAGACAGGGACGGGCGATCAGCGTTTTGACGAGTTTGCGGCGGGGGGGCGGTTGATATCCTCGCGGGTTGTCAATCGTACAGGGACTTTTGTGTTTTATATCGGCGACCGTTTTTTTGGCACAATTACCGCGCATGTTTCGGGGGAAGACGCAGCGGATTATGTCTTTACCAGCGCATTGTCTGCGCAAATGCTTCGCGCTTTGGCACCGATTATTAACCCGGTCGTCAATGGCGCGGTGCAAACTGTCGAAGATGTTCCTCCCCTTGTCGATTCTAACCAGCCGTTGCCGCCATGAGAATTCTGAGATATGCAGGTTTGATCGTGGTGTTGACCTTGATGGCAGTAATGCCTGCGGGTGCCGCAAGCGCGGGCAAGGAAAAAGACCTTGGCAGTTTCGGCGCGTGGCGCACCTATACCTATGACGAAGGTGGGCAGACCGTTTGTTATATGGTGACGACGAAGACTTTGAAGTCTACGGCGTTAAAGAAACGCGTCGCGCCTTATTTGATGGTCACGCATCGTCCGGTCGAAGCCAGCACCGATGTTGTCAGTTATGGCTCAGGCGTTTTGCTCGATTCCAAGCATGGGGTTAATGTGCGGATCGGGAAGGCTTCTTTTGATCTTTTCTCGGTGCGGGATACTGCTTGGGCGAGGGATGCTTTGACCGATCATAAGCTTGTCGCAGCGCTGAGGGATGCGACTTCCGCGCAAGTGTTGAGCATTCCTGCGCAGCATAGCGTTACGGGGATTAACGATCAGTTTGATTTGACGGGGGCGCTGTCCGCCTATCGTGCAATTAATAAGGCTTGCGGGTTGCCGGATATTGAGCCAAAAAAATCAGTGATTAAGAAAACGTTGGTGAAAAAGGGCGGCGTTCAGAAACTTACAGTCAAGAAGCCCGCAGTCAAGAAACCCGCAGGGAAACCCAAAAATCACGGAACCCAGAAAAAGGGAGTGGACGGTCACGCGGTGCGTGAATAGAATCAACGAATCGTTCTGTAGAAGGATTATGCGATGGTTGATTTACAAGAGTCTTTGCGCCTGAAGGCCAACAGCTTCGGGTGGATTGGTCAGTTTTTTCAATCTATGGCTCACATGGCACCAGCCATAGGAATTATTTCTACGGCGCAATTTATGGCATCACGTGCAGGATTCGCCCTGCCGCTTGCGATGGTGTTCGCCATGGTCTTGGCTATTCTTTTGGCCTACTGCCTTGGTTTGCTTACGCGCCAGTACTATGGCGCTAGTGGCTATTTTCAGATTCATAGCCGTGCTTTGGGTTCTCGTATTGGATTTATCACAAGCTGGCTTTTTCTGATTTATGAGCCATTCAATACGTTCACAACATTATTAGGTTTCGGTGTTTTGGTGCTGGAGCCTTTTTCAGAAGCGTATTGTGGGTATAGAATTCCTTGGTGGGTCGGGGTTGTTGTTGGCAATTTTCTTGTTACCGGTCTTTCCCTGTTTAATGCCAAGACTTCTGTTCGTGTCACGGGGCTTCTTGGTGTTGTCGAGTTTCTTGTTTTTCTTGTTTTAAGTGTGGTTTTGCTTGCCCACGGCCATCAGGGTTTTCAATTTCAATATTTTACGCCGCAAGCCAGCGCGGATGGTTATGGCGGTTTGCTGTTTGCGTTTATATTCGGGTTTCTGTGCTTCGTCGGTTATGAGAGCGGTTTGCCTTTGACAGAAGAAACGAAGGACACAAAGGTTTCTACATTCAAGGGACTTATACGGTCTGTCTTTCTAGCAGGGCTTTTCTTTGTCTTCGTCAGTTATGCGACCGTTGTCGGATTTGGGGGGGAGGATTCCGTTCACTTTGCAAAAAGTTTTAGCGATGCCCCTAATCCCTATGGTGCTACGCTGGCGCTTCAAGCTTTTGGCGTGGTGGGGCCGTGGCTGATATTTTTTGCTGCCGTTAACAGTACGTTAGCCTGTTGCTTGGCTAGTCAGAATTCGGCTTCTCGAGTTTTCTTTGCTCTTGGTCGTGCGGGAGTCTTTCCAAAATGGATGGGAAAAACGACAAATTTTAGCAAGGTCCCTGTTCACGCTGTTACATTGAATGCCGTTCTCACTCTTGTTGTGACATTGTTCTTTTCCTCTTTTGTCGTAAGAGAGAATGCGTTTGATTGGTACGGATTTGCGGGGGTCATGCTCGTTCTGCCCCTATTGGTTATTCACTTCGTAACTTGCGTTTCTGTCTTTGTCGCTTATCGTTATAGAGAGCAAGGGCAGTTTAAGTTTTTGCACCACGGGATCATTCCTTCGGTCGCGGGTCTTTTGACGCTTTTGCCAATCTGGGGCGCTATATATTACAACCGCACGCCACCTATGTCCTATGCGCCTTGGGTTGTCTTGGTGTGGTTTTTTGTGGGAGTGGGGGGTTATCTTTGGTTGAAGAAGAAGCATCCAGACAATCTTCAAGCCTTAGAACACGAAATGAAGTTTCTTTCTTAATGGGGTCATTTGCGTGACCTTAATAAGACAAAGCTTTTGTATGGCGAAGACGTCCGAATGAAGGCTGACTTTTAGTGGCTTGCCGCTTCGGCGCGGACGCGTTGGCGGAGGAGGTCGATGGGCATCATGTGTCCGTGTCCATCCGAGTCGTAGCACCAGAATGTCCAGCCGTTGCAGGCGGGAAGGCCTTGCACCAAAGCGCCGACTTTGTGGATCGAGCCTGTGATCTTGTCGCCTCTTTCTTCGACATGCAGCGTCGCGTCGGCTTTGACCGTGGCGCGGTGGCGTTGTCTTTCGTCGAAGAGAAATTGTCCCGGGCGCAGAAGGCCTCGTTCGAGAATGATGCCGAAGGGTATGCGCGGTTCTTCGCGCTTGCTGGGCGTCGTCAGGGTTTCGATGTCCGGCGCTTTTTCGGTTTGCGCGATGCGGCGTTCGGCGTGTTTGGCGTAAGTTTCGTCGCGATCGATGCCGATGAAGTGCCGTCCTAGAAGCTTGGCGGCAGCGCCTGTCGTGCCGGAACCGAAGAACGGATCCAGAATAACGTCGCCCGGTTTGGTCGAAGACATAATAACGCGATAGAGCAGGGGCAGGGGCTTTTGCGTCGGATGGACTTTTTCGCCGTCTGGCGTGCGCAGGCGTTCTTTGCCGCTACAAATCGGCAGATGCCAGTCGCTGCGCATCTGCTTGTCGTCGTTCATGTTCTTCATCGCTTCGTAATTGAAGCAGGGGCGGGCGTCTTTCGACGGCGACGCCCAGATCAGCGTTTCATGCGCGTTGGTAAAGCGTTTGCCACGGAAGTTGGGCATGGGGTTGTTTTTGCACCACACGATATCGTTCAGAATCCAAAAGCCAAGATTTTGCAAAATCGCGCCGACGCGAAAGATGTTGTGATAGCTGCCGATAACCCAGAGGCAGCCATCGGGTTTCAGTACGCGCTTGGCTGCCTTTAGCCAGTCGAGGGTGAAGGCGTCATAAGCCGCGAAATCGGCGAATTTGTCCCATTCGTCGTCCACGGCGTCGACATGGCTGTGGTCGGGGCGAAGGAGATCGCCACCCAGTTGAAGATTATACGGAGGATCGGCAAAAACTGCGTCGACCGAATGCGCCGGAAGTTCGTTCATGATGCGAATGCTGTCGCCGATCAGGATGCGATCTAGCGGCAGACGGGGCGACGCGACAGAGGCCGAAGCAGTCTTCGCGGTCTTTTTCACAGGACAAGGCATGGGGGGCAGAATTACCTAGAGAGATTAATAACTAGTAAAGAGTCTGGGGAATCATTCGGTTAACGGGGGTTTTCATCATGTTGGTTTGTAATTATAAGGCACCGCAACAACGGCAGGTTGCGCGTGGGCTGATGACTGCCCGTAAGTAATAATGTGTTAATAATCAAGTGGTTTAATCATTCCATCATATAAGGGAATCCTCGCGTCGCAAAGTTTTTGCCCTGCGTGGATGTTGCTTGTCATTGTAGTTTACGCTCATTGAGTGCCGTTTTTTAAAGCAGGAAGACATGGAGATAATGCGATGACACATCTCAGGAAACTGACCGCAGGCGTAATCTGTGGAGGAGTGTTGTTTTTCTGTGCTTTGGTTGCGCCGGCTTTTGCCACATCGAAGCCCGGATACTGTGCCGCGACGAGCGGCGATGCAGTTGATTCTTGTCAGTTTGAAGTTTTGTCGTATACGCAGGCTCCCTTGCCGAATGTTAGCATGGGCATACGGTTAGATGCTGCGGTTCGTTATGTTCTGTTTAATGGTATTCCCTCAATCGGCCCAAGATTTGTGAGTAATGCGAGTAACAATGACATCTTCATTCCGCAGGCGACTGTGGGAGAATTTTCATCGTTTCTTGGAAATCTCCCGTCGCTTGTTACGGCAGATTATGCCGTAGTGCCGACTACATACACGGCGGTGCCGTCGCCCGTCAACGTGGCTTGCGGGACGGCGACTCCCAGTGTGGTTTCCATTCTGGTGCCGATTATCGCCAACACGACTTCACCGGTTGTAGTCAACTCGTATTCCTTGGTGCTTGATTCCGCTAATCCTTCTACCACGCAGACAATTGTGGGCTCTACCGTGCAGGGAGCAAGTCCTGTGGAATTCACCTATACGCGGCAAGATTGCTCGACGGACAATGAGGGGAACAAGAACTGTGTGACCGTCACTTTTGTCGAAGACCAGAAATTGGTTTTCTCGGCTACGGGGTCTAAACCTGATTTTAGTTGGGGGCCGCCTGCGGTTACAAGCGGTATCTATACGAACAATAGCCTTGCCGATTGTTCGATATCCTATCCGCCATCGATTGATGGGGTGTGTGGTGCGGCGAACGGGGCGTCTTATACGACGATTCCGACAACTGATTTGTGCAGTTCAGGAAACGCCACTGCTGTAACAGCGGGAAGCGGCGGGGTTTGGACTTGGCTTTGCGCTGGCGTCAGCGGGGGCAGTGATCAGTCTTGTGCGACCACACAAGCTGCAGCATGTGTGCCAACCTTAGAGACCCGTGATGCCGGATGTCCCGGCTCTTTGGGGGGGGTAAACATTCAACAGCGCGACTACACGTGCAAAAATGGAATCGGAAAATGGGGGCCTTGGTATGACCTCAATGTCACTTGCCCATGCCCCGGGAATGATCTCACCGCCCCTCTCACGATTTTTAATGTATGGGGTAAACCGTTGAATTCCATTCGTACGACCGATCCTCGAGGCATCGCTTGTGACACTTACACTCTTCCTCTCGCTCCACTATGCGGAAGAGGACCTTTGCCCGTCGGAACTATCGGTCAGACAATAACCATACCGTCAATACCCTTTGATCCCCACACAAATATCAGCGGGTTTGGGAGCGTTTACTACTGGAGTTGTTCTGGACCCAACCCCGATTATCTTCAACACCTTACATATAGGCCTTCTGGTACAGGTTCCATACAATATTACTGTCATCATGTGCCGGGTACGCTGTATACCCTGTGGAGTCTTGTGCCGAATTCAGATGTTTGCAATTGATGTGGCGCTGCGCGATTTCGTAAATAGCTTTGCAAATGGGGCATGCATTACGGGGCTATCGTTGCTGATGATAAATTTGTAGGTCGATGGCGTAGTTTCTTATTAACAGAAGGTTTAGGAGATTAGCTAATGACACAGCATAAGCAACTGACCTCAGGCGTGATTTGTGGGGGAGTGTTGTTTTTCTGTGCTTTGCTCACTCCCGCTTTTGCGGCGTCGAACCCGGGAAATTGCGCTGCTACCAGCGGCGGTACGGCTGGGGCTTGTCAGTTTGAGGTTGTGTCCAACACACAGGCTCCCTTGGCGACCGCAAGTATGGGGATTCGTTTTGACGCTGCGGTTAATAACGTTCTTTTTAACAGTTTTCCCGTTATCGGCCCGAGATTTGTGCACAATGCGAGCATTAATGATATTTTCGTTCCGCAAGGATCGGCGGGAGAATTTTCGTCGTTTTTGGGCGCGCCTCCGTCGGGCGTTACGATTGGCTATGCCGTAGCGCCGAGAAATTATTTGGCGGTTCCGTCGCCCGCTTATAGTGCTTGCGGTACGGGGGTGCCAGACTCGATTTCCGTTCCGGTGCCGACTGTCGCTAATTCAGCCTCGCCTGTTGTCGTGAACTCACATACCCTAGTGTTGAATCCCGCCTCCCCCTCGACCACGCAGACGACCGTGGGTACGATAGTTCTGGGGGGGAGTCCTGCACAATTCACCTTTACGCGGCAAGATTGCTCGACCGATAATGAGGGGCATAATAACTGCACGACCGTCACTTTCATTGAAGACCAGAAGTTGGTTTTTTCGGCTGCGGGGACGATTCCCAGCT
>CAIXLI010000075.1 GCA_903920205.1 uncultured Pseudomonadota bacterium | reverse complement strand
TTGTATGAGCGGGGTGTATGATATGAACGGGCTGAAAAACACCAATCATGTGGGAAAAGACATAGGATTTTTCGGAGTTTTTTACAACGGTGTTGAATCAACATCTGCTGCAGCTCTTCCGTATAAAGAAGGCATTGATAATCAATCGGATGACTGGACCACCGCAAATAATTATTGTAGCAATCTTCAAGGACAGAAGCTTCCTACAGTGGATGAACTGAGTACGCTTTATCTTGGTAGAAACATAACGGGGCTCCCCACAGGCGTTTGGCTGTGGTCTGCGTCGAGTTTGCCAGGTAGTAGCAGTTACGCTCGGCGCGTGGGCTTCGACGGTGGCGGCCGTCACTGGCTCGGTCGTTCTTATCAGCTCGCGGTTAGGTGTGTGAGGGATTAGGGATTTAATTATTTATTCAAGGGTCAGAGGTAATATCTTGTTCTTAAGAGATCCTTCGCTATGCTCAGGATGACTTTAGAATAAACACCCCATGTCATTCTGAGGCAAAGCCGAAGAATCTCAATTATTATAGTTAGCTTGTAGTAGATTAGTTGGGGCAAAATTTATGCATTCTATCGGTGATGTGCTCACAAAATTTGACGATGCAATTCCCTCCCCCTAGAGGGGAGGGCAGAATTTCGGCACGACTATGGAGTGCCAGAAATTCAGGAAGGGGGTGAATGAATCCACAGAAAAGAAGGCTTGCTCCTGTTGAGTTTTGTTTTACAAAACTCTTACGTCGCTGACGTTAAGTTTCGCCTTCCAAAGACTGCAGGTCTGCAGCTCTTTTCAGGCTACACTTCGACTACAGTATACTCCTGTGGACGTTTGGGCTTTGCCCAAGATGTTTTGTTGCGTACGAGGCACTATTGGAAATTGAAGCCGAGAGGGAACAATTGTTTTAAGCCGTGCCGCCATTTTGCACGAAAACTAAGTTTTCGGCAAAAGAAGGCCATCTTGGATTATTGGCGGTTCAAAGTCCTTCATTTCGTTTCGACTTTGTTCTGTTGTATTTGAATGCGTACGAGGCACTATTGGAAATTGAAGCCAAGAGGGGACAATTGTTTTGAGCCGTGCCGCCATTTTGCACGAAAACGAAGTTTTCGGCAAAAGAAGGCAAAAAAAACCAACCGATTACGGTTGGCCTGTGTTTAGAAGTAGAGTGATTCCAGATTGAAAGGACCTAGTTGATTTTGTTTAGAGTTAAGGCATTGGAAAGAGCTATTCCGCCTGTAACTTGTGGGTGATTAACCACGTGTCCGTTGACATAAAGAACAGTTGAGCCGCCACCGTCTAGATTCATTGCATTGTAACATCCGATTGATTTCATAAAGTTTGCAAGTTCAAATAATGTCATTCCGACCGATGTGCTTTCTCTGCCGTCAACGGTTACGATGATTAAATTATTGTCGTTAGTGTAGCCGACTGCTGTTCTTGGGTTTCTACCCCCGATGGAGCCCAACTTTTGTTCTGTCATATCAACGAAGACTTCGCCATTTTTGACTAAGTAAGGTCCGCCGCTTATTATATGATTTACATCATCCCAATTTGGGATTGTTAAAACCTCAAGTTTGATTTTTTTGCCAATTTCCTCAGTTCCATTTTTGTCAGAAATTTGGTTTAACTGTTGAGAAGGTCCGACAATGACATATCCGTCTTCGGGAATAGCCAGCGGAGAATTTGAGATTTCCACAATCTTGTTGTCCTTTACCGCAATTTCTTTCCCGTATTGAGGGCTTGGCGGAGCCATTTTGCCCCATTCAGGAGTGTAGGCGATTACGTAAGTTGATAACATTCTTGGTTGGTTGATGTTGTCCACTTTTATTGTTTTACCGTCGGCTTTTAAGGTTGCGTTTAACTGGATTCTCGCCATATCGTATCTATCGTTGAATATACCCATAGCCACACGGTTATAGATAGGTCCTGTGTACATCTTTTTGTTAATCATTAAAGTTCCGAGAGGAACACCTGTTGAAGGCTTGAAGAATGTACCGTTAATTGCGACAATTGAATTATTCTTTTTTGCGATGGATGTTATTGTGGATT
>CAIXLI010000074.1 GCA_903920205.1 uncultured Pseudomonadota bacterium | reverse complement strand
TATGGCTTCAAGACGTTCATCCTTTTCTCCCTCACATGTTGAGGGGTCAGATTAACGTCTGCTGCCGTCCTGGATTTCTAGGATTTTAGTGGAGCACTTTCAGGTGGCCACAAGTGGAGCACTTTGGGTGGCCGCCGGGGTAATCCTGAAAAGGGATCGGAAAGGCTGTGTCTACAGCAATGAATTCGAAATCAATGTTCGGGAAAAAACTTGTTAAGCATGAAAAGCTCTCCAGATGCTGATCCAGCGTATAGATCAATACTTTGACGTTCAGGACATCTTTGACGTAAAGATCGAGGCTGGTCAAAGAGAGAAGAAGTTCACGAGTGCACGTGTCGATATCCACCCATTGGTTCCGGGTTGACGGCGAAATCAGTTTGAAATAGGAGTCGTGACGAATCTAGATTTTGTCGTTCGTGTCGCTCTTGCTGCGTGAATCGTCGCCAATTCAGTTTCGACGCGAACGTTGGCAAGCGATAAATGCTGCACAAGGAAAATCTTCTTGATTGGTATGGGGCCATATGACAGAACAGAAATACACTTCCGCCGAAAGCTCCCCCTTATGAGATTCCAATCTCTTCCCCTTCACGGCGCGTTTCTTGTCGAGATCGACAAGCGGGAAGACGAGCGCGGTTTCTTCGCGCGCATCTATTGTGAAAAAGAATTTGCGGGGCAGGGGGCTGTGGGGCCCTTTGTGCAGTCGAATATGTCGTTGAGCGCGCAGCCATACACCTTGCGCGGCATGCATTACCAGATCGGAGAAAGCGCGGAGAACAAATATGTCCGTTGCTTGCGTGGGCGCACTTACAATGTGATCGTCGATGTGCGTCCGGATTCGCCGACTTTCTTGCAGCACCATGTTTTTTCGCTATCCGCAGAAAAGGGCAACGGCGTTTATGTGCCCCGCGGCTTCGCCAACGGCATGATGACTCTGGAGCCCAATACAGAGCTTTTGTACATGGTGACGAACTATTACGACCCCGCCAGAGAACGAGGCTTGCGCTGGAACGATCCTCTTCTTGGAATCGAGTGGCCGCATGAACCAGCGGTGATGTCGAACAAGGACCGCGTTTACCCCGATTACGATCCCGCCTATCATCTTGGCCGCTGAAACGAGGTCGCCTATGAGCCCGAAATCCAGTACACTTTGCTGCCCTGAATCGGAAAACAGCGTGGTATTCTCCGATTCCTATAATTTTCCCGTCAGACCGTATGAATCTATTGGATCCTTCTGCAAAGATTATGCGGATTTGTGGCGGACGGCGATGGACAGCCTTGATCTCTTTCAGATGACACAGGCGACCGATTGCCTGACCGACGCGATCCGTAACCGCAACACCATATTCGTCTGCGGCAACGGCGGATCGGCGGCGGTCGCCAATCATCTGCATTGCGATTTCCTGAAAGGCGTTCAAACCGGCACCGACCTTTTGCCGAAAGTCGTGTCGCTTCCCGCTAATTTTGAACTGCTTCTTGCCATCGCCAATGACGGCACGTACGACGACGTTTTTGTTTATCCCCTGCGGTCCATGGCCAGTAAAGGCGATGTGCTTTTGACCATCTCTTCGTCCGGCAATTCCGAAAACATCGTTCGCGCGTTGCAGTGGGCCAAGGCCAACGGGCTTCGCACTATTGCCATGACGGGCTTCGAAGGAGGCCGGAGTCGCGTTCTGGCCGATATATCGTTGCACGTCGACGCAGGAAATTACGGCATTGTCGAAAACTGCCATGATACTTTGGCGCATATGTTGGCCCAGTATATCCGTTTGTCCCATACGAAGCTGGAACATATCCCTTCAACCAAATTCTAAGCGGCTTTCATGCATATTCTTGTTACAGGGGCCTCGGGGTTTATTGGCGCTCATCTTGTCCGTTATTGGGCGCCGCAACATAAAGTCGGAGTCTTGCTTCGCCCTGGTGCCAGGACGGAAAGACTAAAAGAAATCTTGCCCGCGCCCGAACATCTGGTGTGGGACGGGTCGGCCCAAACTCTAGCGCCGCTTGTCTCATCGTTCCGTCCCGATTGCGTCGTGCATCTTGCCGCAAGTTATCTAGGCTTGCGTCCGCTAGAAAATATCGATGCCATGATCGAAAGCAATATACGCCTTCCGGCGTTTTTGCTTGACGCCATGGCCAAGGCTGAGTGCCGCCATTTCATCGGCACAGGCACCATTTTCCAGCATTGCGGCAACGCTGCCTATTCGCCGCACGACTTTTTTGCGGCGACCAAGCAATCAGCCTCCGACATTCTGGCCTATTTTATGGAATCGGGGGCCTTAAGCCGCGCCATCACCCTTGAATTAAGCGACACCTACGGCCCGGACGATCCAAGATCCAAACTTATCCAACTGCTGCGCGAAACGGCGCGCAAGGGCGAACCTCTTGGCATGTCGCTCGGCGAGCAATATGTCGACTATGTCCATGTCGATGATGTCGTTCGTGCCTATGATCGCGCTTTGGTCCTACTCAGGGATATGCCCGAAGGTCAGCACCGGACCTTTGCCGTCCGCTCCGATAAGCCTTTGACCGTTAGGGCGTTTGTCGCTCTTTTCAACGAAACAAATCCGCGACCGGCGTTTATCGACTGGGGCAAGAGGCCCTATCATGGCCGCGAATTCATGACTCCGTGGAGCCAAGGGGAAACCCTTCCCGGTTGGGAAACGAAGATCAATCTGCGGGCAGGGCTAAAGGAGCTTTTAGGTTCCACGTCTTAAGGCAACATTTCCTTGATCATCTGCTTGAACATCTCGACCATGTAAACGCGGCGGGGCTCGTCGATGCCGGGCCACACACCGACCCAGAATCCGTCGTTCATGACCTTGTCGGTGTTTGTCAGGTCCCCGACGATACGGTGTTCGACCCTCTGGAAGGCTGGCTGCTTGGACAGGTTGCCGCCGAATAAAAGCCTTGTGCCGACCTTGTGGTCTTCCAGCCACGCCACAACATCGCGGCGTTTTAGCGAGCTTCCCTCACGAATGATCAGCATAAACCCGAACCAGCTGGGGTCGCTGCCCGGCGTCGCTTCCGGTAGCATGAAATGCTCGTCGAGTTTTTCCTCTCTGAACATGCGATGCATGTGCGCGAAATTTTCCTTCCGCTTGGCGATAAAGCCGTCAACCTTGGCCATCTGGCTGACGCCAAGCGCCGCCTGCATGTCCGTCGCCTTTAGATTGTAGCCGACATGCGAGTATATGAACTTGTGGTCATAGCCGTGAGGCAGGTCGCCTAGCTTCCAATCGAAACGTTTTTTGCAGGTGTTCGACGTGCCGGTATTGCACCAGCAATCACGTCCCCAATCGCGGAAAGATTCGGCGTAAATGGCAAGAGCTTGGTTGTTGGTGAGAATGGCGCCGCCTTCGCCCGTCGTAATGTGATGCGCGGGATAGAAGCTGAGCGAAGCCATGTCCCCAAACGTGCCGACCGCTTGGCCCTTGAAGGTCGAGCCGAAGGCATCGCAGCAATCTTCGACAAGATAGAGATTGTGTTCCTTGCACAACGCAGCAACGCGGTCTACCTCGAAAGGATTACCGAGAGAGTGCGCGATCATGATCGCACGCGTTTTGGGGGTTATCGCTTCGGCGATGCGGTCGACGATGACGTTGGTGGTGGCGAGGTCGATATCGACAAAAACGGGTACACAGCCGTTCTGCACGATTGGCGCGACCGTCGTGGGAAACCCTGCTGCCACCGTGATAACTTCGCTGCCGGGGGCGACGCGCTTGTCCTTGAGCTTCCAGGACGTCAGGCTGGTGAAAGCCAGCAGATTGGCCGCCGAACCCGAAACAGTCATGCGCACATGGCGGAACCCGAGACGCTGGCCCAAAAGGGATTCGAATTTCTGCGTAAAACGCCCCGACGTTAGCCACATGTCGAGCGACGCTTCCATCAAATTCCGCAGTTCCGATGCATCCACGACTTTGCCAGCATGGGGGATGAACGTCTGTCCGGGAACAAAATCCTGCGTAAAGGCAGCCCGATAATAATCTTCGCTTAGATCCAGGATTTGTTGGCGCAGAGACTCGGAAGACTGGGCGGGCATAAGAAAGCTCCATCATGTGAGGAAAACTAGCAATAAAACAAGTGCGCGCAGCAATCAAGGCGCTTAAGTCGTTCCAGCGCTTGCTAACGCAAGCCGCTTTCTATAAATCAGGAATGTCCTGCCAATAATAAAAGAGCATTCCATGAAGCCTCTTCTGACCATAGCCATTCCGACCTACAACCGTGCGGGCGATCTCGGCAATCTTCTGGCAAGCCTTGTGAGTGAGCTAAAAAGAATCCCTAAGGGAACGGTCGAGGTTCGTGTTCTTGACAACGCATCGGAAGACGACACGACCGCCGTCGTTGAAAAGATCCAGAGCGACAACGCCACGATCCATTATGCGCGACACAAAACCAATCTTGGCATGCAAGCCAATTTCATTGAATGCGTAAGACAAAGCGAGGGCGAATATATTTATATGATCGGCGATGACGAGGTCATTTTGCCAGGAGGCCTGTCGATCATGCTGAACGCGATCGAATCCAATCGCAACGTTTCCGTTTTTGTCGTCAATTATCGTTACGAAGGCGCGCCCGAAAAAGCTGTTTTTCTGCAAGGCGCATGCGGGCATCCAGTCGATACGAGCGTTTGTAACGTCAAAGATTTTGTTTACAGGCACGGATGGCTTTGGACATTTGGAAATCTAGGCATGGTTATAGCGAAGACCGCGCCCATGAAGGGGGCGGATTTTTTGCCCCATCAAGCCCATGGATTTATGCAAGCGGGACTCTATCTCGAGACTTTTCACAACGAACGAATGCTGTTCATTGATAAGCCTGTTTTTTTGACCTTTATTCGCAGCCAAACCGTCAATAAAGATCGATGGGAGCAGGATGGCAGTGCCGATAGCTGGGCGCGCACTTTCGACTCGGTCGAACACCTGATCAATAAAGGCGTGTTGCCACCGCAACTGCCGCTTGGGTTCTTCAATCACTGTTCGTCTTCGTGGTATCCATCGTGGAACCTGCTGTTGGATCGCCTGCTCAACCGCATCGTCAAGGGCAACCTTCAGATCGATGATGCTCTGTGGCGCGACGTGACTCGGTGGATCGAGAAAGTCGACAATCCCGCCGTGCGCGAACGAACGCTTGCCGCGATCGAATCCCTGCGCGTGTCTTTCATGATCGCCAAAGCGGGGTTCGAAAACTTTGCTCGCCTATCCCAGCTCTTGCGTCCCACATTTTCGGGAACCTAAACGCGCTAGGGCGGTCAATACTGAAGAAAAGGTTTGAAAAATTGTTGTAGAGCACTAGGGGTGCCGAAAAGGACGTAAACAACCATGCACGTCCTTTATCGAATGATGTGAGAGAACGGATAGTCGAGGATCTTTAGCTGCGGACAGGCACTCTTACTGAACGGTGCGCCACGATCCGTCGGGCTGTAGACACGCGGTGCCATAGCTTTCCTGCACTTGTCCCGCTATGCGGATTTCTTGCGAATACTCACGGCAATAGGTTCCGGCCTCGGGATTGGCGTAAGTGGGAGGCGGGGCCGGAGGCGCGACGTAATTCGGCGTATAGGCGTTGAAGTCAAGCGGCGCAGACTCGCTGTATATAGCGGAGCTTCCGCTGGAGTAGTGAGGAGACGGCGCGTCCATTTCATGGCCGATGTCGTTGCCGATCAATCCGCCCACGGCGACTCCTACGCCCGTCGCCACAAGCTGCCCCGAGCCACGCCCTATCTGGCTGCCGAATAATCCGCCGATTGCTGCGCCGAGCCCCGTACCTAAAATGGTGCCATCGCCCGCGCAAGCGGGCGTCGCCGCGCCGAGGGCGGTTACAAGAATTGCTCCGGAAAGGATTGAGCCAAAGATACTCATCAAGTTCATTCTCTCTTTCGAGCCTACCTTTACTAAGTTCCTATGGCAAGATTGGGGCAGAAACAAGGGGGGGAGGGGACTGGAAGAACAAAATCTGAAATTATGTTAACCCCCGCCTGTTCATAAGGTATACTGTGTTTTCCGGCGGTTACCGCCCCCTGAACCACGAACCACGCCTCATGCTAACCCTTAGCGATCAAATTGTGACCGTCGCCGCCTTGCTGGAGGCGGTTGTTTTGTTGCCTGTTTTACTGGAATTTTTGATTGAGCGGCGCAAGCGCAAACATGCGGTCGAGCTGAGTTTGGAGATTATCGAGGTGGCGGGGCTGAATGTACAGCTGGCGGGGGTCGACGATATTATGAGCGATATCCGCGACCTTATCGATCGCGCCAGCCACCCTGAAGCCTATGCCGAATTAAGGCTCGGTAACGAAATTTTGATCGCGGGGCCCGCTTTGTCGGGAAAAAAGGCGCTCGCCAAACGTATCGCCGCAGAAGCCTCGTTTGATCGCATTATCATCGTTCACAATCCCCGCAACGTCGATGCTTTGGCGCGGGCTAAGCACTTGGCGATGCGGGCGCGTAATCGGAAGGTTATGCTTTTGCTGCCGCGTCTCGATCTGATCGATGAGCGGGGTGATGAAGAGCTTCTGGTTGAACTCGATGCGCTGATCGAGGCGACATCGGAACTGCGCCATATGCTGGTTATCGGCACGACGAATAAACTGATCGCGGGCAGCGAGGCCGATCATCTATTCGGCGTGACGCTAATCTTGCCCGGTGCGCCTGTTGTGCCCGAGCCTGCTCAGCCTTTGCAGGCCGATGTTCATCGCATGCTGGCGGGAGTCGCGGAGTTTTATCTCGACCGGACGATCAAGGCGGGGTATCGCCTGACGGACATCTCGCGTGACGGGTTCATCGCGCGCGTCTTGCTCAACGTCACAAATCCGGCTCAGATCGAAGACGTCGTTGTGCTGTGCCAGACCTCCGCGCTTTATCGCCAGCGCATGGGCGGCAAAGGGGCGGAACGCCTTATTACCTCCGATATGCTGGAGCTTGCTATGCGGCGCGTGGTGATCGGGAATTAACGGCGATTTTTATTGGCCAGACAAACCAAAGCCTGTTCCGCCATAAATCGTTCTTCGTTCGCGGGGATGATTAGCACGCGGGGAAGGTTCAGGAACGCAAGATGTTCCAAAACTGCCTTGCGCACAGGTTCCGCATGTTCGCCGATGCCGCCAGTGAAAACCAGCGCGTCGATGCCGCCGATGGAAACAGCCATGGCCGCGATATACTTGGCGATATGAAGCGCGAAGTAATCAAGCGCGTATTTGGCGCGCGGGTCGGGGCTGTCCAGCAGGGCTTTGACGTCGTTGCTGATGCCCGACAGTCCTTTCAGGCCTGAGTCCATGTAAAGCATGCGTTCGACGTCTTCCAGACGCATGCCCAATTCGCGGATGATGTAAAAGATAACGCCGCCGTCGATAGCCCCGCAACGCGTTCCCATCGGCAGTCCGTCAAGAACGGTCATGCCCATCGTCGTGTCGACGCTTCTGCCGTTTTTCATCGCGCAGAGGCTTGCCCCGTTGCCCAAATGCGCCGCGACAACGCGACCAGAGGCCAATTCAGGGTATTCCTTCTTCAGAACTTGTGCCGTCCACGCGTAAGAAAGGCCGTGGAAGCCGTAGCGATGCACGCCTTTATTGGTGATTTCTTGCGGAAGAGCAAAGTTAATAAACTTCGCCTCGCGCCCGTTGTGAAAGGCCGTGTCGAAACAGGCGATTTGCGGGATCATCGGCATAAAACGCATGATGACGCCCACAGCGGAGAGATGGTGCTGCTGATGCAGGGGCGCCAAGGGGATAAGCCTTTTCAGGCGGTGGAAGATGTCGGAGGTGATAAGCGTGGGCTCGAAAAATTCCGATCCGCCATGCACGAAGCGATGCACAACGGCGGTAATTTTCCATCCCGCATGCAGGCTGTTGATCCAATCGATAATCCGGCGCACCGCCTGTTTCTGGGTTTCGTCGAGAGGCAAGTTGATCTTGATTTTTGCCCCCGTTTCGTCATTTTCGGCGGCGAGAACTGGCGCTGTGCCGATGCCCGTCACGCTGCCTGTCGCCAAACGCGGCAAACCTTGGCTGCGACCAAAGAGCTGGAACTTAACGCTTGATGAACCAGCGTTGATAATCAGAAGCGTATCAATCATTTTATGCGACCTTCCCGACGGGCTTGTGCGACCAAAACAGCCAAAGCGCAGGACAACAACCGTGTGCGCAGGCTGTCGGCGCGGCTGGTGAGGATCAATGGCACGCGTGCACCCATGACGATGCCTGCGGCATCGGCGTGGTTGATGAAGGATAACTGCTTGGCGAGGATGTTGCCCGCTTCGATATCCGGCGTCAGCAAGATGTCGGGGTCTCCCGCTACGGCGGAGATGATGCCTTTTTCAGCCGCCGCTTCTTTGCTGATCGCGTTGTCGAAAGCCAAAGGCCCGTCGATAATGCAATCGGTGATTTGTCCGCGTTCGGCCATTTTGCACAAGGCTGCGGCGTCCAAAGTCGCTTGCATTTTCGGATTAACGACTTCGACGGCAGCCAAAACTGCGATCTTCGGCAAACGGCTTTCGTTGGTCAAAGCGCGCCAGACATCGGAAGCATTGCGGCAAATATCGGCCTTGGTTCCCAGATCCGGTGCGATATTCACGACCGCGTCCGTCACGATCAACCACTTGTGGTAGCCAGAGGTGTCCATGACATAGGAATGGGATAGACGCCGTCCTGTGCGCAAACCCGATGTGGGGGCGACGACGGGGAACAAAACTTCGTCCGTGTGCAGGGAGCCCTTCATGATGGCTTCTACTGTGCCGGCAGCGGCAAGCTCGGCGGCTTTGTCGGCGGCGGCATGGCTGTATTTGGCGTCAACAATTTGCCATCCCGAAATATCAATTCCGGATTCGGCGGCGACTTTCGTGATGCGGTCGGTCGGGCCGACAAGAATGGGCGTAATCAGGTTTTCTTGTACGGCGTTCTGGATGGATCGAAGAACAAGCTCGTCGACCGGATGTACCACGGCTGTCACAACAGGAGGCAATGCCGCGCAAGCTTTCATCACCGCATGATAACGGTCATGCGAACGAACTTGGATTTCGGGAGGTTCGTCGGTGGCGAAAGCGTGAATATTCTCGGTCATGGCTGACTCTTTCTGTTCAGAAGGAAGGCAGCCGTTGTTTAGCAGAATTTGGTTAATAGTGTCTGAAGCGGAGAGATTATCTAGTGTTTCTGCGCGAAAAATGTTTTCACCAGCGCCTTAATCGCCAACCCTCTATGACTCATGGCGTTTTTTTCTTCGTCGCGCATTTCGGCAAAGGTGGTCGTGTATCCCTCGGGCACAAAAATAGGGTCGTAACCATGCCCCAGTGTGCCGCGAGGCGCGTGCGCGAGTGTGCCGTTGATGCGCCCTTCGACGGTTTCGCTGTGCCCGTCGGGCCAGTATAGTGCCAAGGCGCAGATGAAATACGCCGAACGGTCCGCTGTGTCGCCCAATTCATTTTGGATGCGCTGCATCGCGCCTGCGATGCCGTTGGCCTGATCCGCCCATCGCGCCGAATATATGCCTGGTTGCCCGCCTAAAGCTGTGACGCATAACCCGCTGTCATCCGCCAGAGCGAGGCTTCCTGTGGCCTTGGCGGCTGCTTGGGCTTTGATAAGGGCGTTTTCGGCGAAGGTCGCACCGGTTTCCTCGGGCGAGGGAATACCCAAATCTCCCGACGAGACGATCTCGGGCACATAAGGGCGCAGCAACGCGGAAAATTCTCGCAATTTTCCGGCGTTGTGGGTGGCGATGACGAGGCGGGAGGGGAGGGGGCGTGGCATGATTGGGTGCAGGGCTGTAGATTCCCTCCCCACAAGGGGGAGGGGAATGCATTCTTAGGACAATCCTTTTTGACCCATCGCCAAAAACTTCTCATGCCGTACGGCGACGAGAGATTTTTTGTCGAGGCCAGAAACTTCGGCCAGCGCCTTGGCGAGCGCGTCGCCGACGGCTTCGATGATTTGATCCCGATTGCGATGCGCGCCGCCAACGGGTTCGGCGATGATGCGGTCGATGATGCCCAGTTGCAGGAGATCCTGCGCGGTCAGGCGCAAGGCGGCTGCCGCATCCGCCGCATTCGCGGGATTGCGCCACAAGATCGATGCGCAGCCTTCGGGCGAAATGACGGAATAAATCGCATGTTCCAGCATCAAAACGCGGTCGCCCGCCGCCAAGGCGATAGCACCGCCCGAACCGCCTTCACCGATGATGCATGTGATAAGCGGTACGGAAACGCGCAAACAGGTCTCGATAGAACGGGCGATGGCCTCGGCCTGTCCGCGTGCTTCGGCATCGACACCTGGGAAGGCACCCGCGGTATCGACCAAGGTAATGATCGGAAGCCCAAAATGATCCGCCAGATTCATCAGGCGTTGCGCCTTGCGATAGCCCTCGGGTTTCGCCATGCCGAAATTATGCTTGATGCGGCTTTCGGTGTCGTGACCGCGTTCCTGCCCGATGATGACGCAGGACTGTCCTCGAAAACGCCCTAGGCCTCCGATGATCGCTTCATCCTCGGCGAAAGCGCGGTCGCCCGCCAAAGGCGTGAAGTCTTCGATCAAGGCGCGGATGTAATCCAGACAATGGGGGCGGTCGGTGTGACGTGCTACTTGGACCTTTTGCGCGGGAGTCAGCTTGCCGTACAGGTGGTGCAATTGCTTGTCTACCTTGTCCTGAAGCTTGCCGATCTCGACAGCGATATTGACATGACCGCCGTCGGACAAATGCCGCAGCTCGTCAATCTTGGATTCAAGGTCGACAACTGATTTTTCAAAATCGAGGGTTTGCATGGGGATTAGACCATTGTCTGGTATTGTTTGGTATAAAGGTCGATAAGCCCCCTCAACATGCGTTGATAGGGGACGGCTTCGCGTACGGCTTGCCGCTTAAAAAAATCGACGCTGTCTTCAGTTAGTTCCAGCGTAACTTTAACGGTTTTTTCCTTCTTCACCAACTGTGAAGGGGGCGGCAGAAAATCTTTGACGCGCTCGCCCATACGCAGGGTGCCGTCAGTATATTTTATTTTCTTCTTCATAACGCTTCCTCCCTTGCCGCCAAATGGCGGCGCCAAAAATGCAAATCTTTTTGCGCCAAAAGCTAAAACGTACGGTTAGGATCCCTCCCTTAACCAAACCCATGCAAAAGAATCTTTTCTCGCCCTTTTCGTGTTCTACGTCGCGGACGATAATCCTTTTGGGGTCGTCAAAGACCTGTTGTGCCAGATCAAATGAAACACCATGTTTCTTCTGGTTGAGGCTATCCTTAACCTCATCCCATTCAAACGAACTTCCCTGCATTTGAGAGACCATACTTTTATGTGTAAGAATATATGGCTTTTCTGGGGTTGTCCAGAACTAACGGCAATTGTAAACGATCCCCTTATGGTTTGATCTTGTCCACGGTCACGCCACCGATCGAATGATCGGCATCTTTCATCTCGACGATCTGGATTTTAACCCAGTCGGGCGGGATATCCAGCGTCGTATATACGGCTTTGGCGACTTCCTCGTGCAGTCTGGCTTTCTTGTCCTCGCCGTGACCGGACAAGATGTTAACCGTGACCCAAGGCATATTTATTCCTCCCTATGTTAAGATCACCAAGGTCTACGTCGTCTTAATCGGCCTGTCCGGGAAAGAGAGCTGGTCGCGGTCGCGCCAGCTGGGGCGGACATAGTTGATTTCCATCAGGCGGCGCACGCCCAAAATCGGGCGTTTGTCATAGCCGTGCCATGTGTGTTCGCCGGGCACAAAGACGACGGCGGAATTGAAGGTCGCCGTCGCGCGTCCGCACCATTTTCTGTCGTGGTCGTAAATATCGGTGCCCCAGCCTTTGGCCTCCGGCCCCGTGCACAGATAGATGACCATCGAAAACAGCTTTTCTGGAATATCGTGATGCGGTTCCAGCCATGCGCCGTCCGTGTCTTGGATATATTCCGTGCGCAGATAGCTGCCTTCGACTTCGATATCGAAAGTCTTGGCGCAGAGTCGGGCGACTTCGGGGCGTTGCAGGGCTTCCGACAAAACGGCGCAGACCGGAAAATCGGCCCGAAGTTTTGGCGAAAAGAAACTGCGCTTGTTGTTGTTGTCGTTCAAATCACGCACGCCGCCGCACTCATCAATCAAAGGAGGCTTGATCGGCAGCATCATAATGTTGCCTGCGACGATTTCCGGCAACGCATTGGACAAGGTCCAATGAATGTAAGGATCGGGATCGCGCCGCGATTTGCTAAGCGCGTCGCAAAAATGCGCCGCGACATCGGCGGGAGCGGGAAGATCAAAAATGCTCATAGGATGTTCCTTACTTTTTAAGAGCTTTCGCGCTCGGGTTCTGGCGAGGCATCATGCCGAGCAGTTTGTTCAAGAAGGGGATCGACTTGATGAACGCGCTGAAACGGTGACGACGATATTCGCTCTTCACATAGGCTTCAGAGTCGCAATAGCAAAGTTGAAGGCTCATGCGCGGGCCTTTTTGGGGCAAGAAGCCGTGCCATGATTTGTCGCTGACCTTGAACATCCACATGCAGCCGAATTCGGGGGCGAATTCAAAAGCGTAATCGTCGCGGTCGGGGCCGTTCAAAACACGCAAACGTCCGCGCTCATACGGCCATTCGCGGGTAAAGCCGACAATGACGGTAACGATCTTGTGCTTGGAATCCGGATGGGCATAGCCTTCGTTATATTTGCCCGAAGTGTTGCCCATCATCACGATGACCGGAGGATTTTTGCTTAAATCCATATTGAATTTCTTTTCGACCAGATGGCGGAAACGGTCGCTAAGAAGCTCCTCGATCACCGCGCCGAATTTAGGCCCGTATTTCAAGCTGGGAAGGCCATAGCTGCCGCGTGTAGGAATCTTGGGCGCGTCTGACAGCACTTCGTCCAGAAAGCGATTAGGGATGGCGTCGGGAAGATACGCCCATTCATAAGGAGCCGTTTTCAGCTCCGCCGCGTTAATGGCGGTCTCGTCGAGATAGGCGAAAGAAGCGTCTTTGTTCTGCATTTTCTAATCCTCTCTGTAACCGTTCAAGCGTTAGAGCATTCCTGTATCATGTCAAGTTAGAACAACGGCAGTTTGGGGGCGTCATGCGCCGCCACCGCTATGCCTTCGATTTCGATCAGCCAATCGGGGCGGCAAACCGCGCCTTCGACGATGACCATAGGCACGGCGGGGAAGCGTTCGCGCAGGCGGGCGTTGACACTGGCGTAATCGGCGGCGTCGCGGAGGTAGACGATGAAATACATCATGTCGTCGATGGTCGCGCCGCCCGATTTCAGAAGCACATCAATATTGACCAATGTTCGTTCTAGTTGGCGCATGACATCGCCAAGATGAATAGTGTTGCCAAGGCTGTCGATGCTGGCTGTTCCCGAAATAAAGTGGTGGGCGCGATCCGCATAGGCGATGCGTGTGCCGCGTTCGAAGGTAACGCGGTAATCCTTTGTCGGGCACAAATAATCGAAGTCGTTGAGATAGGACACCTGTGCCTGATCGAGGCCGAGGATCGAATAGGCGTCCATCGAAACCAAGTCGAACTGATGGTCGCAGCTTCCTTCAATGCCCGTGCTGGCGATGTAATGCGTGTCTTCCGTCAGGCCTTCCTGAATAAACAAATCGCGGCGGCTGCTGACCATGCCGCGATAGAAAATATCGACATCCTTCATGTAAAGCCATGTGCGAACGCAATGGTCTTTCAGGTTAGCGCCGTAATGTTTCAGCGTGTCGATCAGGTCGCCGAAAAGTTCGTGGGTTTGGACTTCTTCCGACGAGGTTGCCGCGTGGGAGCCGCAGCACATGCGCGTGCTCCACAAATAACGCGTGTTGTTTTTCTCGACCAGCAGATGGCGCGGGGAAAGGCGGGTTTTCTTGACCGGAGCCTTGCTTTCGATGTGATAGGCCAAAAGAGCGGCTTTTGCATAAGGCAAAGGCGGCTGCTGTACGAAAGAGACCGCCACAAGGTTGTTGGCGGATTCCTTGAATACAGGGCTTTCATGGACGGCGGGAGCCTGATTGATCGCGTCGCTGACGAAGAGGCGTTTGAAGACGATGGTTTCGGGCTTCAGCCCTAACGTCTGCTGGGCTTCGGCGTGGCGCGCATGCAGATAGGCCAGTTGTTCCTCGAAAACGAGGTTTCCGGGCGCGGTTATCGAGATGAAGTGTTCGGCATTCCCGTCGGCGCTGCGGAAGCTGCGGCAAGAAAAACCTTTGTCGGTAACCATAAGTCGATAATCCTTTGTTTCAGGCCTGCGCTGGAGCCAGAGGCGAATCAGCCCCAGCCTGATCCACGCCATGCATAGCCGACAGATATTTAAAGGGAAAGCCCTATAACCTCATGCTTGCCGCAGGGCGGAATAGAACGGGACGGCGTTTGTTTTCCCTTGTTTTCCATAGGGCTGTCTTAGTTAACCATAAGGAAAGGCTGTGTTTTTATGGTTTCTTAAGAGGGGTATGGTAATACTGTTCCATAGGGCCTGATCGCCTTTTTTGAACGGAGTTTGCAGGGCTGGTTGCGATGTCGGTTTCGAAAAGAGTCAAAAGTCTTCACTTTTTTGCCCTCTGCGCCGTAGGGATTGCCCTGCCTTTGGCTGTCTCCCGCGCTCTATCAAAGGATGATCGCGTTGGTTTGGCTTCGGATGTTCTTAAAAAAGCATTGGCCCAACGGCCTGTGCTCCGCCGCCGCCGCCGCCCTGTCAGCAACGAAGCCCAACACTGATAAATTTAAACCCTATCCAGCCCGATATCGAGGATCGGGGCGCTGTGGGTGATCCAACCGACGGAGATCACATCCACCCCCGTCGCGGCGATGGCGGTGACGGTCGAAAGGGTGACACCGCCCGAGGCTTCGGTGACAAAACGCCCCGCGACTTTTTCAACCGCAAGTTTCAGTGTAGCGGGGGGCATGTTGTCCAGCAAGACGACATCGATGGGGGCGGATGGCAGCAGGGTTATCGCCTCGTCCAACTGCGCCAGAGTATCGACTTCAAGTTCGACTTTAACAAGATGTCCCACGGCCTTGCGGGCGCTTTCAACGGCGGCGCGGATGCTGCCTGCGACGGCTATATGATTGTCTTTAATCAACACGGCGTCGTCGAGGCCGAAGCGGTGATTGACCCCGCCGCCTGCGCGAACGGCGTATTTTTCGATGGCGCGTAGACCAGGGGTGGTTTTGCGGGTGCAGGCGATGTGGGCTTTGTGGGGCTTGATGGCCTCAACAAGTTTGTGCGTTTCGCTTGCTATGCCGCTGAGATGGCATAGAAAATTTAGCGCGACGCGTTCGGCGGATAACAGGCTTCGGGCAGAGCCGGAAACACGCGCCAAGCAATCCCCCGCCGCCACGCTGTCGCCGTCCTGTTTCAAAGGCGTAAAAACGACGGTGGGGTCGAGGCTATGAAACGCCAGTCGTGCCAAATCCACCCCTGCCAAAATTCCCGCATTGCGTGTATTAAGCGCCGCCTGCCATTGTATGTCAGCAGAGATGATGGCGTTGGTCGTGATGTCCCCCGCCCGCCCCAAATCCTCGCGCAAGGCATTCTCGACCAAAGGCAAAAGCAGGAAATCGGGGAGGGGGGGGATGCGCATGGGGTGTCCTCTTAGAACATTTCCGATCAGGCATCATTGCTCATGCTGGTCGGGATAACTTTAAGATGGTTCCTGTCTGATGTGTCACTCTGTCTTGTCTGCTTTTTCAGCCGAAGCTGATACAGATTGTCCTGTTTCTGATTCAGCCGTGCCGCCAGATGGCGCTGTTTCCACTTTTGGGGTCGGGCGGGCTTCTTGTGCCATTACTTTTACCTTATGAGCGTGTGTGGGCTTTTTGGTTATTTCTTCGTCGGCAATTTCTGCTGCTGGCAAGGTGATGTTTACGGGGCTGTCATATTTGTTGTCTGCGCCCGAGGCGGAGTCGATAGCCCAACCGATCCCGCCGCCAAGAACGATATTGCCAAAAGTAGATCCTGCAGAACCTGATTTGTTAAAATAGGTTGCTTCTTGATACCCTTCCTTATTGCATTTTATGATGATGTCGTATTTTGTTTTTTCAATCAGGACAGCACTAGGTGTGGGGGTGACGGTTCCTATGGGCATCTCATTGCGTGTGAGAGTGCAAGTAGCGCCTGATGGGTTTGTATTGATAACTATTTCCTGAGAACGACCATCAATAATCGAGGCACAGCTAACGAGGGAAGTTACACCTACGAGTAAGGCAGTTTTGATAAGATTTTGCATGGGGATGATCCTACAAAAAAGGGAAACTTTCGGAAATCTTTGCTCAAAAAAGGGAAGGAGTCACGCGACTTTTGGTAATGTTTATTGTCTGATGATTCCCTATATGTCTCTACATGTAAACCTATCGATCTGGTTCTTTTGAGTTTTCCTTTAAAGCAAAACCGATCTCATCCCTGCACCCGAAACCGCGACCTCTCGCCTATAGGGTTGGTTTGGGGGAAGTCGTGGCGGAAGTGGGCGCCTCGGCTTTCTTCCCGTTGGAGGGCGGATTGGGCGATCATGGAGCCGACTAGGGCCATGTCGGATTTATGCGCTAAGGTGGTTAGTAGGGCTATGGCGTGTTCCAATCCGGCGCGGGTGCGGATGACGCCGACATGATCGGACATAAGGGCGCGGATTGTTGCGGCATCGGTGGTGGTGGTTTCGGCGCGTGGGTTTGTTGAGGTGGATGCTTGCTTGCGCGAAGAGGGGGGCGTGTTTTTAATGCCTTCGGCGACCCGCCAGCCAAAACTTGCGGCTTCGAGAAGAGAATTGCTCGCCAAGCGGTTCGCGCCGTGAAGACCTGTGCAGGCGACTTCGCCGCATGCCCATAGACCCGCAACATCGGTGCGCCCTTGCGCGTCGGTCAGAACGCCGCCCATGTGGTAATGCGCGGCGGGGCGGACGGGAATGGGCGTGGTAGAAGGATCAATTCCTGCCGAGGCGCATATCCCGTAGACGGTCGGGAAACGGGCGGCAAAGGTGTTCCCCAACGCCTGTCGCGCATCGAGGAAAACGCGATGGCTTTGGGCGATGTGGTTGCTGATGGCGCGGGCGACGATGTCGCGGGGTTGGAGTTCTTCGGTAAAGCGCGAACCCGTTTCGTCGATCAAAACAGCGCCTTCTCCCCGCAAGGACTCGCTCGCCAAAGGCATGGGGTCGCGGCCTATGTCGATGGCGGTGGGGTGAAATTGCGCGAATTCCAAATCTCCTAGGGTTGCCCCCGCTCGTGCCGCCAAGGCCAGACCTCCGCCCCAGTTTTCATGCGGGTTGGTGGTGTCGCGCCAGAGTGCCGCCGCACCGCCTGTCGCCAGAACGACGCGGTCGGTATGCAGGATAATGTTTTTCGCGCCTTGGCGCAGGACGACTCCGGTTATGCCGCCGTCTTGCGTCATTAAATCCACGCCTCGCGCATTTTCGATAAACTCTATCGAAGGCGTGGCGCGGGCGGCTTTGATAAGGGCTTGCATCACGGCTGAACCCGTGCCGTCTTTGACATGGACGATGCGGCGTTTGCCATGCGCCGCTTCCAGCCTCAGGCGGACGGCACCTTGGGCGTCGCGGTCGAAAGCGACGCCTAGTGCCGTAAGGCGGTCGATCACATCGGCTCCGTCACGCGTAATTTGCGCGACTATTGCGGGATCGTTCAATCCGTTTCCGGCGGCCAGCGTATCCTCGGCATGAAAATCGGCGGAGTCGTCTGCGCTCAGGGCTGCCGCTATGCCTCCGTGCGCCCATGCGCTGCTACATCCGTCGCCCAAGGCGCAGGGAGAAACAACGGTGACGGGCAAAGGCGCCAGCGCCAAGGCCGTCGACAATCCTGCAAGCCCTGCGCCGAGAATTACGGGCTTCATCACTGTACGGCGATCATGCGCTCGACGGCGCGACGGGCAGGGGGGATGATGGCTTCGGGGATGGTGACTTCGTGCTGGTTGTTTTCCAAGGCGGCGCGGATATTCGCCAAGGTGATGCGCTTCATGTGCGGGCAAAGCTGGCAGGGGCGCACAAAGCTGGTCTGCGGATGATTGACGGCGACATTGTCGCTCATCGAACATTCGGTCAGAAGAACGGCGCGGGCGGGTTTATGCTCCCCGACCCATGCGATCATGCCTGCGGTCGATCCGGCGTAGTCGGAGGCAGCGACGACTTCGGGCGGGCATTCGGGATGCGCCAAAACGATCACGCCCGGGTTTTGTTCGCGGAACAAGGTGATGTCGGCGGCGGTGAAGCGTTCATGCACCTCGCACTTGCCTTGCCACGGGATGATTTTAACCTGTGTTTCCTTAGCGACGTTTTGCGCCAGATAGGTGTCGGGCAGCATAATGACTTGCGGGACGCCCAAAGATTCAACGATCTTTTTGGCATTGCCCGAGGTACAGCAAATATCGGATTCCGCCTTCACCGCCGCCGAGGTGTTGACGTAAGTGACGACCGGCGTGTTCGGATAACGTTGGCGCATGGCGCGGACATCTTCGGGGGTGATCGATTCCGCCAAGGAACAACCCGCTTGCAAATTGGGGATCAAAACGGTGCGCGAAGGGTTCAGCAATTTCGCGGTTTCGGCCATGAAATGCACGCCTGCGACGACGATGACCTCGGCCTCGACCTTCGCCGCTTCTCGCGCCAAGGCCAAAGAGTCGCCCTGAATATCCGCGACGCCGTGAAAAATTTCGGGACGCATGTAATTATGGGCGAGGATAACCGCGTTGCGTTCTTTCTTCAGGCGCAAAATGGCGTCGACATCATCGGCAAAGGTCGCCCATTCCATCGCGGGAATGACGGACTGAACCCGCTCGTAGAGTGCGGCGGTGCGCCGTAAAGCATCGGCGGTTTGAGAAGGAAGTATGCCCATAGTGGCTCCTCAAGCTCGATTCCTATATATGCTCATTATGAGCATATATAGGCCCTGAAAAAACGGGGAAAACTCTGCCCCCGATGAATGGACGAATCCTAATATCTTCAGGTTCTGAAATCCACTAAAAAATCCATGCATACCTAATAGGGTGCCCTCTCAAAGAAAACAAATGGGATTTCGCATAAATTTTCTTTCGCGCAAGAAAGGGCGCGAAGAGAAAAATTTGCGGAATGACGGGGGAGTGAGGAAAAATAGAGGGGGTATGTGCTGTCGGATCAATTCGTTCTCGGCAGCTTGGTTCCCGCCGTGCCGCGTTCTTGCAAAACTTGGCGGCGGAAGGCGAAGAGTTTGGCGGGGCGGCCGGATATGCCGCTTGTCATGGCGCCTGTTTCTTCGACCAAGCCTTGCGCTTCGACCAAGCGGCGGAAGTTTTGTTTGTGAAGGCGCAATCCCGCCAACGCTTCTACCGTGTTTTGCAACTGTAACAGCGTGAATTGCGGGGGCAGGAGTTCGAACACGACGGGGCGGTATTTGATCTTGGCGCGAAGCCGCGCCATGGCGGTGGCGACGATGCGGCGATGGTCATAGGGCATCGCTAGCCCCAGCGTATTTTTCGCGTTCTTTCCGGCTTCCGCCACAAGCCCCGCCTCCCACAGAAGCTCGTAACGCTGCAAAACAAGTTCTTCGTTCCATGCGCGGGGATCGGCGGGAAAGGCGATGCTGATACGCTCCGCTCGTTCGCGTTTGGCGGCAGAGTCGGGGGCGGCGTTCTTCCATGCCGTCAGTGCGGGCATGATAAGGGAGCCAATAATCTTGGGTGCGCCGTCGCGGTGGTCTTCCCACGGGAAATGCAGATACCAGGGCGACCGCGCCGCGCCTTGCGCCTCTGTCGCTTCGTGAACCAGCGCCAGATAGCCGATAGAAACGGCGCGTTCGCCGACGGACGTTCGTCCTCGGTCGGCAAAGGTGTAAAGCTGCTCGACATAGCCCAGCGCCTGTTGGCCTTTAAGCTTTGCCCACGCCCTTAGACCTTGTTCCAACGTGCGGTGCGCGGTTTCCAAAGGACCCGAAGGCAAGGCAAGCCCATCGGCGGTCAACAGATAAGGAACGGAATCCTCGACGGCGACAATGACGGCGTTTAATTCGATACGAATAGCCGAGGCGGCTTTCGGTTTCATGAAAAGGGGCTACTTGCCGTTTTTCTCGATCTTATCGATCACATAGCCCGCGCCTGTGCCGACCGCGCCGCCAATCGCAGCACCGCAAGCGACGCAACCGCCCGTCATGACTGTGCCGACCGCGCCGATAGCGGCACCCGCCGCGCCGCCCGACACCATGCGTTGTTGTTGGCTGGTCATATCGGCGCATCCCGTCATCGCCAGAACGCCAAGGACAAGAACCGTCTTTCCCAGAACTGTTTTTGCGGACATGGGTGTCTCCTTTTTTTGATTCAAGATCGTTCGAGGTTAGGGCCGAAGGGTGCGTCAGGGAAAGTAAAAAATTGGTAAATATCGGGGGTCTCCCTATACGCGTTACGCGCGAGAAGGAGGGACAAACTCTCCGATTGTATCCCACAACAATTCCAAATCCTGCGGCGTGCTCAGGCGGTGGTCGCCGTTCTTGATGAAGGTGATGTGGACATCATCTTGGGCGATATGTTCGGCGAGGCGCGTGGCGTGAGTCCACGGAACTTCTTGGTCTTGCATACCCTGTAAAAGGCGAACGGGGCAGGTGAGCGGTAAAGGGCGGCGCAAAACAAGATGGGCGCGGGCTTCTTCGATCAGGCGCAAGGTTATCGGGGGGCGGGAATCCTCGGCGGCTTTCCCTTGTTCAAACACGCCTGTACGCAAAACATCCTCGCGCTTTGTTGGGGTCAGTTTTTCCCACACCAAATCTTCGGTGAAATCGGGCGCGGCGGCTATGCCGATCAACGCCTTGATTCGCTCGGGTCGCGCTTGCGTTAGCAGCAAACCCAGCCAGCCGCCCATGGAGGAGCCCACGACGATCTGCGGTCCTTCTGTTAATTGGTCGAAAACCGCCAGAGAATCCTCAAGCCATCCGCCGATTGTTCCGTCGGCGAAATTTCCTGTCGAACGTCCGCAGCCGCGATAATCGAAGCGTATAAAGGGGATAACCTCCGCCGCGCAGCGTTGCGACAGGAAGCTTGGCTTGGTTCCCTCCATATCTGAAGCGAATCCGGAGAGAAAAAACACGCCTGGAGAATTTTTATTTCCAACTTGTCGTTGATAAGCAAGGCTGCCTTCCGCTAGACTAAGAAACTCGATCGTCATGGTGTCTTTTTCCTTGCAGGCCAAAAGTTTGGTGCTGTGCGACGCGGGGCTTGTCTTTATCGCTTAAACCGCTAGCATCGCGTCCCGATCCTAAGGCGCGACAACCCCACAATCATTGATACGATGAGCCAGAACAGTTTTAACAAAAAAGCGCCACCTCTGAAAGCCCCCTCTCTCCAAACGGGTTCTCGCCGCAACAACCGCGCGGGCGTTCTGCATTTGTGCGCCGATCTCGATTACGGCGATCCGGCGCGCGAGACCGTGACCTTGGCTGTTTTGACGCAGCGTTTGGGTTGGCGCGCGATGATCGCGTCGGGCGGCGGCGCTTTGGTGACCGAGGCGGAACGCGCCGCTGTCAAGCATGTGCGGATGCCGCTCGACCGCCACGGCATGTTCGCCAATTGGCGCAACCGCGTGCATCTGGAAGCCTTGGTGCAGCGCGAACGCCCTGCTTTGGTTCATGCGCATGGGCGCGGTACGATTGACATGGGGTGTCGCCTTTCTTTGCAACATCGCCTGCCTTTGATTATCGATCTTACCCAGCCTTTGCCCGATATTCCCGCGACGCATCGTCTGATCGCGCAGATGGCGCAGACATCCTGCACCGTGCGCGTGCCGACCCGCATGATGGCAAAGCATTTGACGTCGATGTTTCAGATCAACCCCGCCGTCGTGGCTTGTGTTCCACCGGGCGTCGATCTGCAAAGCTATAACACGGCGGCGATCAGCGCCGAGCGTTTGCATAACCTTAGCCGCCTGTGGCGTTTGCCCGAACACGCGATGGTCGTGCTTGTGCCGATGCCTATTGAACCGCAGATGGGGCATGCCGTTTTTCTGCAGGCCTTGGCGCGAATTAAAGAAGAAAACCTGTATGCCATTATGGTGGGCAGCGACCGCAATGCTCCGGGCATGCGTCAGCAAATCGAACAAAGCGTCGATAGCATGGGTTTGAACGGCAAAGTCATTATGCCGGAAACATGTCCCGATTGGCCTGCGGCGTTTTGGCTGGCGAATGTGGTGGTTGCGCCCAACAGTGCGACGCGGGGGCAGAATATGGAAATTCTGGGGGCGCAGGCTTTGGGGCGTCCCGTTATCATCACGACGGCGGGCGCGAACGAGGAAATGGTGTTGAAGGACGAAACCGCATGGGTCCTTCCGCCTGAAAATCCCGTCGCGCTGGCGAAAGCTTTGCACGACGCCGCGCATATGAATACCGACCAGCGCGTGAGTCTGGCAGACAACACACGCTATTTCATCGAAGACAATTTCCCGCAAGCCAATTGGTTTAACGGCATGATGGAGCTTTACGAAGCCCTGATGTATCCGGCGGGACGCATGGCTTCGGGCGCGGCGGCGCGGGTCGCTTAACGTTAAGTTATCGCCCTGCGGGTTGATTGAGGATCGCGGCAAGCTGACGGGGATTCAGGGGAGTCATGTTCGGACGCTCTGGAGTCTTTTTCCCCGGCGTGATGCCGTATGCAGCCACCAGTGATATCAATAAATCAGGGCTTAGATTGGCTGCTCTGTCTAACAATTCTGTCACGTTTGTTTCTTCATGGGCGATAAAATCAGCCATATAAAAATCTTCCATTAAAAAAGGGGAGCGCGTGCTTTTGCTGACCGGCAAAGACATTCACCACCGTTAAGATTGAGCGTGTGCGGGACAGATAGGGGAAACGGGGCGGGGAGTCAAAAGGGAAATAACGATTCAGCTAGAATCTATTTACGTCCTTACATCTATGGCTGCCTTCAAAAGATCATTAACGCGGGTTTGCCACCCCGCGCCTGTTGCGCGTAAGGCCTCAATGACATCGTTATCAAGACGCAAGCTTACGGCGCTTTTTTGGGATGATTTGGGGCGTCCGCGCACGCGCAAAGCCCCTGTTTGATAAGCCTTCACGATATGCGGAACAACCTCGTGGGCGGGGCGAAAGCGGCGCATATCGGCCTTGGTCAGTTCGCGGACTTCTCCGTTTTTGTCAATCATCGGTTTGCGCTTCATAGCGTTTTTTCTCCCTTGCGTTCGCTTTTCTTAAACTGATAACGCGGATTCCATCGTCGGTAGGGACGAAGCACAAAACGTGGAGTCTCTCGCCTATATAACCAAGCCCCAACATTCGCGTTTCTGGATATTTCTTTCGCGTATCCTGCCAGATCAACGCGTCCGACCACCTAAAATCCGCCGCTTTGTCAAAGGGCACCCGTCGTTCGCTTTGATTGCGTGCGCTTTTGACGGGATCAAAGTCGATCTGTATATTTACCGTATATACGGAAATTCACGAAAAGTCAAGGCGGCTCGTGCGCTAAACCACTGCCGCAATGCTGCGAAGTTGGAGCATCAGTTCCACGGGTGAATGCGGGGCGCGTTGTTTGATAAGGGATTCGACGCGGTTTTGCATGGTGGCGAAGCATTTGCGGAATTTCGACTCGCGTTCGTCTTCCGACGTCGCCGCCGAGGGGTCGTCCACGGGCCAATGCACGCGCACCGGATCGCCGGGCCATTGTGGGCAGTTGGCGCGGGCTTCTTCGGACAACGTTACGATCACATCGACCAAAATCGACCGAGGCGATTCGAAAAAGTCTTTCCAGCCCTTGGGGGTCAGATCGTCGGTGAAAATGCCGTTGTCTTCCAGAAGTTCCAGCGTGCGAGGGTCGACTTTCGACGCCATGGCGTAGCCCGCGCTGTGGGCGACAAAGCGTTCGCCACCTTTGTGGCGCAGCAAAGCTTCGGCCAGAATGCCCCGCGCAGCGTCGCCGGTAGACAGGAAGAGAACGGTGGTTGGCGAGGGATTCATGCTTTTTTCACTTTTTGCCTGCCGGAGGGGACGAATCAGTGGAGCCACTCTAGGAGGTTGGGATTCCTCCGGTCAATGACGTGTTCACTTATTTTCATTCCGCGTTGCATGAAAGACTCACATTGGGTAGAAAGGGGTGTCGGCCTTTTGTGGCGACCAGACTCGTTTCAACCAACAAGTAAAGCGTTCAACCATGCCTCTTCGCCTCACATTGCCCGATGGGACTGTCAAAGAATTTTCCGCCTCCGTAACGGGTTTGGAACTCGCGGCCTCTATCGGCAAGGGACTCGCCGCCGCCGCGCTGGCGGTTAAACTGGATGGCGAGCTGCGCGATTTGCTGCGCCCCATAGAAAAAGACGCCAAGGTAGAGATCGTCACCCGCAAATCGCCAGAGGCGCTCGAACTGATCCGCCACGACACGGCGCATATTCTCGCCGAAGCGGTGCAGGAACTTTTTCCTGGCACGCAGGTTACCATCGGCCCGAATGTCGAGAACGGATTTTATTACGACTTTGCGCGGGCGGAGCCTTTCAGCACCGACGACTTTCCCAAGATCGAAGCCAAAATGCGCGAGATCGTGGCGCGGGATGCCCCTTTGGTGCGCGAAGAATGGAGCCGCGACGAAGCGATCAAGTTCTTTGAAAGCAAGGGCGAGAAGTATAAGGCCGAATTGATCCGCGATCTTGCCGCCGATCAGACCATCACGACCTATGCGCAGGGCGCGTGGAAAGACCTGTGCCGCGGGCCGCATTTGCCTTCGACCGGCAAGACGGGAACATCGTTCAAATTGTTGAAGCTTGCCGGAGCCTATTGGCGTGGCGACAGCAACAACGCGATGTTGCAGCGTATCTATGGCACTGCATGGCGCGACGACAAGGAATTGCAAGCGCATCTGACGATGCTCGACGAAGCGGAAAAGCGCGATCATCGCAAGATTGGCAAGGAACTTGACCTGTTCCATATGCAAGACGAAGCGGCGGGAAGCGTTTTCTGGCATCCCAAGGGTTGGACGCTTTACAGAACGTTGGAAAATTACGTTCGTCGCCGGATTGAAAAGGCGGGCTATGTCGAAGTGCATACGCCACAGCTTTTCGATAGCTCGCTGTTCAAGGCGTCGGGGCATTGGGATATGTACGGCGATAATATGTTCAAGGTCGCCGTCAAATCGGGCGACGCGCCGGAAGACGTTAAATGGCTGGGCATCAAGCCGATGAACTGCCCCGGGCATGTGCAGATTTTCAAGCAGGGCATCACCAGCTACCGCGATTTGCCTTTGCGTATGGCGGAATTTGGTAATTGCCATCGCAACGAAGCTCATGGCGCGATGCATGGGTTGATCCGCGTGCGCCAGATGGTGCAAGACGATGCGCATATTTTCTGTACTGAGGATCAGATTCAAAGCGAAAGTCTGGCTTTCTGCGAAGTTTTGCGTTCCATGTATGCCGAGCTTGGCTTTGATGTCGCTCGTGTGCGGTTGGCGGATCGTCCTGAAAAGCGGACAGGCTCAGACGAGGTTTGGGACAAGGCCGAAGGCGCGTTGCACAGCGCCTTGAAGGCCGCCGGACTGGATTACGACATGAATTCCGGCGATGGCGCTTTCTATGGCCCCAAGATCGAGTTTTATTTAAAGGACGCCATAGGCCGCGAATGGCAATGCGGGACGTTGCAGGTCGATTTCAACATGCCGGAGCGGCTCGATGCCTCTTATGTCGGCGAGGATGGGCAGAAGCATCGTCCCGTGATGCTGCATCGGGCGATTTTGGGGTCGTTGCATCGTTTCCTCGGCGTTTTGATCGAACATTATGCCGGAAAATTTCCTTTATGGCTGTCGCCCGTGCAAGCCACCATTTGCACAATTACCAACGACGCGGAAGGTTATGCGCAGGAAGTTTTCGACGCCCTGACCGCAGCCGGAATCCGTGCCAAACTCGACATACGCTCAGAAAAAATCAACGCCAAAATCCGCGACCACAGTCTGCAAAAGGTTCCGTTGATCCTCGTCGTCGGCAAAAAAGAAGCCGAAGCCAAAACCGTCGCGTTGCGGCGTTTGGGCGGGGAGGCGCAGGAAATTTTGGGCTTGGAGGATGCGGTGAAAACGTTGTCCGCCGAGGCTATGCCGCCGGATTTGAGGGGGTAGGGGGCGCTAAGAAATACTGCGGAAGGCTTCCAGGCGAGCATGAAGGTTTGTTGCTTTAGCGTTGACCTCATCAATGTCACTTGCCAGTAGGCTTGCTAGCGGTGTTGTGGCGTCGGGGGCTGTCGTGCCTAAATTTTGAATCACAAAATCGATGGCTTTCATGGTGTCGTTGAAACGTTTGTGTAACACTGGCTCGTGGTGTGCCAACCGATTTCGAGACTGGTAGATTTGCTCCAGTTTGATCGCAATATCTGCGCGGGATATATGCTTATTGGGAAAAGTTTTCTTTAAGGAAGTTCGCCATAAGGCTTGTTCATATTCTGGGCCATAAAGGCGCTTCCAAAAATAAAGAGTTAACTCAGCAACAACTTTGCCCTCGGTAACCGGAATGTGGCGTCTTCTGTCTTTTGCGCGTTTGAGGTGGGAAATATTTGACGGTCGACCATTGGGATAGGCAAGAGAGTCTAGGGCGCTTTTCTCTGCTTGTGAGAGTTTCGAGTATTCGGCCCGTTGCGCACTATCAAGTGCCGATACAATCTTCTTTCGTTCGGGGTCTTTCCATTGGAAGTGTATGGGGGGCTGAATAAGCCAACTTGATGCCCCAAAATATTGCCCCAGATTTTCACAAACAGAATTTCGCAAGGCTATCTCGATTGTAGCCGTCACATTCATTAAAGATGCCCCTAACCGCAGTGTCTCTTGGTGGAGTTCAATGGCCTTTTCTGCCGAACCCGTTAATTCGGTAAGCGATCTAAGCCTCTCAGGCGAAATTAACAAAGTGAGGGCTGCTATATCGACAGAATTGATTGGCATTGACTTTTTGCCCTCTTTCGGTTAGACTTTTAACCGAAAAGTCGGGACTAGATCGGCAGTTGCTTCGGCAACGGATCCCCGACTTCCCAGTTAAAAGGCACCCTTCGGGGTGCCTTTTTTGCATTTGATCTTCGTGTTTGTACGCCACCGCGAGTGTTCCGTCTATGTTCTTTTCTTCCGTCCATCCCGCGTTGTGAGGTGGGAAGCGTGCTCGGGTTATACCTGAATGATTCAAGGATTTTTGCCAAAACAGCGTCCTTTGATCGGAAGCTCATCGTGTGGTCATTTCGAGACAGTTTGTAGGGCTTTGCTAATTCAGGCATGTCGGGGTCGTTATTGAGGAATCCCCCCAAAACACCGTCACACCCGCGTAGGCGGATGTCCCATTTGTTTTTCTTTTGGTCGCACCTCCACACCCCGATCTTGTGCCCTCCCGCCCCCCATTCCCCCATCGCTTGTGCTGCACCGCACTTTGCACGGGAAAATTGTTGAGGGGTGGGGGCATGGGGTTGATTTTTCAGGGGATTTTTGGGGAAATTTGTACTTAATCCCTTGACCTCCCATGCCCTCCCATGTTATCCCATCTGAACCCAGAGGGAGACTGGGTAAACCCAAAGTGAGAGACCCAAGCTGCCGCGACCCGCGAGGATGTTTTCAGCATCCGTGTAACCCTTCTTTTTTGCTGAGGAACTTATGGCCGTTTTCCTGTCCAGTTTTGTCAACAAGATTGACAAGAAGGGACGTGTGTCGGTTCCGGCTTCTTTCCGCGCCGCGCTGGGAGCTGACACGTCGGGTATCGTCGTGTTCCGTTCTTTGCAGCATGAGGCGCTGGACGGTTGCTCGATCGCGCATTTGGAATTGCTCAGCCAAAGCCTCGAAAAACAAGACCTCTCTCCCGAGGTTTTCGATCTGATCGAAACCACGATTTTTGGCGGTGCTGTGCAATTGCCGTTCGATGGCGAAGGGCGCATCAGTCTGCCGCAGGCTTTGATTGCGGGAGTAGGGATTACGGAAGAAGTCGCCTTTGTCGGGCGTCGTAAAACTTTTCAAATTTGGAATCCCGCGACTTTGGCCGCGCATGAAAGCGAAGCGCGGAGCAAGGCTCGGGCGAAGGATATTTCTCTCAGCAAAATTATCGCTGCCGTTACGCAATCCGCGAATGGTGACGCGGCATGAAAACGCAAGATCTGTCGCATACGCCTGTGATGCTGCGTGAAGTGATCGACGCGCTGGCTCCGCGCGAGGGCGGGATTTATGTCGATGCGACTTTCGGGCGCGGCGGCTATACGCGCGCGTTGCTGGAATCCGCCGACACGAAAGTTATCGCTATCGACCGCGATCCCGATGCGATTCAGGCGGGGCAGAAAATGGTCGCCGCCTTTGCGCCGCGTTTGACTTTGGTGCAGGGGCCTTTTGGGGCAATGGATGTTTTGCTGGCGGGGCAACATGTCTCTCTGGTCGACGGCATTGCGCTTGATCTGGGCGTGTCCTCGCCGCAGATCGACGACGCCGAGCGCGGATTCTCCTTCAGCGCCGACGGGCCTTTGGATATGCGCATGAGCCGTAGCGGCCCCAGCGCCGCCGATGTCGTCAACGAGATGGACGAACGCGAATTGGCGGATGTTATTTATACGCTCGGCGAAGAACGTTTCTCGCGCCGCGTCGCGCATTGCATCGTCGAAGCCCGCACCCAAGAACGGCTGACACGCACGGCGCAACTGGCGGAGATCATTCGCAAGGCGGTGCCTCGCGCCAAGGACGGGCTTGATCCCGCGACGCGCAGCTTTCAGGCTTTGCGCCTTTATGTGAACGACGAAATGGGCGAATTGACCAGCGCGTTGAAGGCCGCCGAAGCTTTGTTGAAGCCGCAGGGTCGTTTGGCGGTCGTGTCGTTTCATTCGCTGGAAGATCGCGTAGTTAAAGAATTTTTGCGCCATCGCAGCGGGACAGGCGCTTCCGTTTCGCGCCATCTTCCCGCAAACGATCAGAACGCGCCGGAGCCAAGTTTCCAAATTTTGACCAAAAAGCCGCAAACGCCTAGCGATGAAGAAATTAAGGCGAACCCCCGCGCTCGTTCGGCGAAACTGCGTGTTGCGGAACGTACTGATGCTCCTGTTCAGAAAGGGGGCGTTTGATGACGAAGGCGTATTCCCCCGTGCTTTTCTGGCTTGGCATGACGATTGGCGCGAGCCTTATGCTCTACCACACCAGCGACCGCGTTACGGCGTTGGATAGGGAATTGCGTTCGCTGAATGCACAGGTGGAGGCGGAGCAGGAAAGCCTTCATGTGCTGAAGGCTGAATGGGTTTATCTCGCCAATCCTGCACGCATAAAAGAAGCTGTGGGGCGGCATTTGACTTTGCAACCGACTGCGCCGCGCCGCGTCGCCGCTTTGCAGAATATGAGCGATCTTCTGCCCTTGCGCGATGGTACTGACGCGATAACGCCGATTCTAACGGCGCAGACCTCGCCTGCGGAAAAACCTGACGCGTCCACCATTGCGGCTCTTCTGGAGAAAACGGAATCGCATAACAGGCATGATCGTGTTGTGGCCTCGCTTAATGCCGGACGCATCAACGATCATATGGTGATGCAGCATGCGGCGGTCGAAGCCTCGACAGACAGAATAGGCGCTTTGATCGGCACGCTGGGCTTGCGTCCATGACCAAGTGGCGTTTTTCCGGTTCGTCGCCAACGCCCCAGCCCAATCTGCCGGGTTTGTTCTCTCCCCCAAAAAGACGCCGCCTCGCTACTCCCCGTGAACAAGCTTTGGATTTGGCGAGAGCACGGCTGAGCATCGTTGTCCTTCTCTTTGCCGTCGCTTGGGTTATGGTCGGCGGAAGGCTGACTTATCTGACGCTCAGCGGCGAACCGGAAACGCCGGTCGCGCGCGCACCTTCCGGCAGCGGTGCTACCAGCCGCGCCGATATCACTGACCGCAACGGAACGGTGCTGGCGACTTCGCTACCTACGATTTCCCTGTGCGCGGATTCACGCGCCATCATCAATCCCGACGAAGCGGCGAAGCAGTTGCTGAGCGTGTTACCCGATCTGAATCCGCAAAAGCTGAACGAAGATTTACGCAACGGCAAGCATTGTTCGATCCTCAGGCGGCATTTGAGCCCGCGCCAATATTACGAAGTCAATAAACTTGGCATCGCCGGAATCGAATTCCGCCCTGACGAACGTCGCATCTATCCCGTGGGCAACCTGACCTCGCATGTCGTCGGTTATAGCGACGTTGACGATAATGGGCTGGCAGGAATTGAAAAGTCGATGGATACGCGGCTTACTGAAAACCCCGAACCTTTGGCGCTTGCGCTTGATCTGCGGGTGCAATCCATCTTGCGGCAGGAAATTGCGACGGCGATGAACGACTTTCATGCCGAAGCTGCGGCGGGATTGGTGATGGATATCAGTACCGGCGAAATTCTCAGCATGGTTTCCTTGCCCGATTTTGATCCCGGGCATCCGGGCAACGCCACCGACGATCAGCGTTTCAACCGCGATACGCTGGGCGTTTATGAAATGGGCTCGACCTTCAAAATTTTTAACACCGCGCTGGCGCTTGATTCCGGTACGGTTCATATCACCGATACTTTCGATACGACGCATCCTATTGAAATAGGCCATCATGCGATTAAGGATTTCGAAAAAGAAGGGCGCAATCTGAATGTCGCGGAAATCTTTACTCATTCGTCGAATATCGGTTCGGCGCATATGGCGCAGCGTTTTGGTGGCGTGAAGCAACGCGCTTTTTTCGCTCGGTTGGGGTTGGCGGAGAAAACATCGCTTGAATTGCCAGAAATCGGCGCACCGCTTATCCCCTCGGCGCGGGATTGGGGCGAGACGACGACGCTGACCGCCGCTTTTGGTCATGGCATCGCCGTCAATGCCGTGCAGTTGGTTCGCGCCGTTGCCACGATTGTGAATGACGGACATCCTGTGCATCCCACAATGCTGAAACGGAACGAAGCGCCCGAGCAGGATGTGGATACTGTCGTTTCGCCTCATACCTCCGCCATGGTTCGTGCTTTGATGCGCTTGGTGGTGACGCGGGGTACGGCCAAGAAAGCCGATGTTGAAGGCTATATGGTGGGCGGAAAAACAGGCACGGCGGACAAGTTGAATGCCAACCACAAATACGAAGGCAATGGTCGGCGCTCGTCTTTTATCGGGCTGTTCCCCATTAACGCCCCGAAATACCTTGTTTTTGCGATGTTGGACGATCCCAAAGGCAATGCTAAGACTTATGGATTCGCAACGGCAGGCTGGGTTGTGGCCCCATCCGTCAACAACGTCGTGTCGCAGATCGGGCCTTTGCTGGGGATGGCGCCTTTGTCCAAAGACATGAACGAAGCGACAGAACGCCAAGTCCTCAAGCCTCTGGGCGCGGAAATCGTAGACGGCATCCCCGTCGAGGAAGGATCGAATTATGCTTCTGTCGAGTCTGATAGCGTGCAGTAGGTTAGGGGGCGCGTTTTTCTATGGCTGCCGTCTCTAGGTTAATCACGATATCCGGTGGGCGGTAAGGAAAACCAAGCTTTTCAAAAGACGTTCTTTCGCTTTCATGTGTTGTTTTCTGAGGGGCGGTGTGTTCTGACGATTCAGAGAAAGACATAAAGAGAGTTGTGGTGGGCAGGGATTTTCTGAGAGAATGGGGGGCATCACTCGTAATGTGAGCACTCCCGCGGTAAATAAGGCTGGAACCGTAGGGAGAATGGGTTGTTACGAAAGACGCCACATCCTCCTCATTCAAACGATCTTTCAGCAGCACCATGAGCCCGCATTCTGCCCAAGCACGAGCGGCTTCCTCATTAACAACTGCGATGGGTATCGATTCTATAACCATTGCAGAACAGTTAAGGGCGTAAATGCTTGTACGCCATGTGTTGTTAACATCACATGCAAACACCCTAATCCCTACAGCCGCTGCATTTCTGATGAGGCAAGTATAAAGGACGCTCACATGTTTATCATAGGCGGCACCTCCTATGGTTCCGCTAAGGTCAAGCGCGCTTTTCTTGTCAAAGGCAACTTGATCTATTTGACTTTGATGGTTCGGGTGAAGTTCAATAAATATCCGCTTAATCCCTTTGTCTGCCAGCATTTTTAATGTTGTGGTATCCGACAGAAATTCTATTTGTCGCAGATCGCAATGATTGCTTTCTCCCCACAAAACATAAGGAGGAGCACTTGACCCGATAGCCGAGGCGATCCCTTTTCGTAAAGAGTCCTTATTAATGCTGGATATCTCAACATGATGTTCTGGCTTGTCGGTCGCTTTATAAATAACTCCGGTCGCGACCATTACGGCACTAAAAATACCAACTCCAATATGGCAACAGATGAGTCTTCGTGCCAATTTATAAATCGTTTTGATTGTGCTTCTATCGTGTAACTTCATAAGTAAAAATAGCCTTCAAAAATTATTTTCCAACCAGACATCGATAGTCTATCACAATAATGCCGAGTGATGTAGAATCACAAATAGTTTTAGCCCCCCAGTTTGGTTAATCCATGAAGCTTTCACAGTTAACCCCCCTTCCTATCAACGGCCCCGATGTCGAAATCGCAGGACTAACCGAAGATTCCCGCAAGGTGAAGCCCGGATTTTTGTTCATCGCGACGCCCGGGGTGAAGCAGGACGGGCGTGCGTATATTTATGAGGCTATCCAAAAAGGCGCGGTGGCTGTTCTGATGCCGGAGGGTTGTGTTGCGACGGTAACGACACCGGATATTCGCCAATCGACCTCTGCCATCGCCTCAACTTTCTATCCGCGTCAGCCGGAAACGATTGTGGCGATGACGGGCACCAGCGGCAAGACTTCAACGGCGCAATTTGCGCGGGAGATTTGGCAGGCTTTGGGGCATGCTTCGGCAAGTATCGGGACGTTGGGATTGGTGACGGCTGCGGGTACGGGCTATGGCTCGCTGACGACGCCCGACGCGATAACGCTGCATCATTTGTTGGACGATTGCGCGGGGCAGGGGATTACGCATGCCGCGATTGAGGCGTCGAGCCACGGCATTGAATTCAATCGGCTCGACCATGTGCGGTTGAAGGCGGGTGGGTTTACCAATCTGTCGCGGGATCATCTGGATTATCATGTGACGCTTGAAGCTTATTTCGCGGCGAAGACGAGGTTGTTCTCGACCCTTTTGCCTGTTGGCGCGTCGGCGGTTCTCAACGCGGATGTCGAACAGTTTTCTGTGCTTGCCGATGTCTCCAGCAAGCGCGGGATAAATATTATTTCTTATGGTAAGAACGGCAAGGATCTGCGTTTGATCGAGGCGCGTCCCGATCCTCGTGGTCAGATTTTGCGGCTTGAGGTCTTTGGTAAAACGGTGGAAATCCTGTTGCCTGTCATGGGCGGGTTTCAAGCGTGGAACGCCTTATGCGCTGCGGGGCTTGTGATCGGCAGCGGCAGCGCGCCTGAGGCTACGATTGAAGCGTTGTCCAAAGTTTCCGGCGTTCCCGGGCGATTGCAATTCATCGGCACCTCGAAAAAGGGCGGCGCGGTGTTTGTTGATTACGCACATAAACCCGATGCTTTGGACAACGTCCTTCGCGCCTTGCGGCCTCATATCGCGGCGCATGACGGAGCCAAGCTGGGCGTTGTTTTCGGCTGTGGCGGCAACCGCGACAAAGGCAAAAGGCCGATTATGGGCGATATTGCGCAAAGGGAGGCCGATTGGGTCGTCGTGACCGACGATAATCCGCGCAACGAAGAACCCGCGACCATTCGCGCCGAAATTCTGGCAGGATGCGTCGACACCGCCAATGTGCACGAAGTCGGCGACCGTGCTCTGGCTATCGCCGAAGGCATCGGAAAATTAAACGCGCACGATGTTCTGGTCATTGCGGGCAAAGGCCATGAACCAGGACAAATTGTCGGCGACAAAGTTTTGCCGTTCGACGATTTAGAAGAAGCAAGAAAGGTTTTGGGTTTATGACAACGTTACCCCTTTGGCAGGCGGAAGATGTCGTTCGCGCTGTGCGCGGACGGTGTTTGCATGAACAATCATGGAGCGCGGATGGCGTCTCGATTGACAGCCGCACGACGACGCAGGGTGATTTGTTCATCGCCTTGCAAGGCCCCGCGCATGACGGACACGATCACGTCTCCGCCGCTTTCGCGGCGGGTGCTTCGGCGGCTTTGGTTTCGCGCCAACCCATGCAGGTGCCGCCTGATGCGCCGTTGATCTTTGTTGAAGACACTTTTCTGGCGCTGCAGGCGTTGGGACGCGCAGGACGCGACCGTGCCCAAGGCACCATCATCGCCGTGACAGGATCGGTCGGCAAAACCAGCACCAAGGAAATGCTGCGTCTGGCTTTGGGGGCGGTCGGGAAAACCCATGCTAATCGGGGAAGCTTGAACAATCATTGGGGGCTTCCTTTGACCCTTGCCTGTTTGCCGCCCGATGCCAATTACGGCGTGCTGGAAATGGGCATGAACCATGCGGGCGAACTGGCAGAACTTTCTGCCCTTGCCCGTCCCGATATTGCCGTGATTACGACGGTCGAGGCGGCGCATCTGGAATTCTTTGCTTCGACTGAGGCTATTGCCGATGCTAAAGCAGAAATTTTCGTGGGTATGAGCGAAAGCGGTATCGCCATCCTCAACCGTGACAATCCGCATTATGCGCGTCTTGTCGCGGCGGCGAAGGGGCGGGGCATTAAGAAAATCCTATCATTCTCCAAGGACGGCAAAGCTGATGCCGCGTTGGTCGATCGCACCGTGACGGCGGAGGGAAGCGCCGTAAACGCCGTGATTGCAGGGCATCCCGTTCGTTATGCGCTTGAGGCGCGAGGCATGCATTTGGTGCAGAATTCTCTGGCGGCGCTTTTGACTTCCTTCGCGGCGAGCGGCAAGGCGGAGGAGTGCGCGGCGGCTCTGGCGCATTATCAACCGCCCAAAGGACGTGGCGTTTCACAAAGCGTCGCGCTGTCCGACGGCGAAAGTTTTACCCTGATCGACGAAAGCTATAACGCCAGTCCTGCCGCCGTGCGCGCCGTGATCGGTGTTTTGGCGACTATCGTTCCGGCGCACAACGGCCGACGTCTTCTGGTTTTAGGCGATATGCGCGAATTGGGTGCGACTGCGCCTGCGCTGCATGCCGAGCTTGCGTCCGCGATTCTCGCCGCTAAAGTCTCGCTGGTTTTCTGCTGCGGCGAGATGATGCGTTATCTTTACGATGCTTTGCCTCAAGCGTTGCGCGGCGGCTATGCGTCCGACAGCGCAAGTCTGACCCCTCTTGTGGCGCAGGCTGTTCGCGCCGACGATGTGGTCACGGTCAAAGGGTCGAACAGTTTGAAATTGAGCCTTGTTATTGACGCGCTGAAATCGCTTAACGTTGTAACACCGCAAAAAATCGCCAGCTAACCAAGGAACCCCATGCTTTTTCATCTTCTGGCTCCCTTCGCGCATAATTTTATTCTGTTCAACCTGTTCAGGTACATCACGTTCCGCACCGGTTGCGCGATGGCGACTTCGCTTGTGATCTGCTTTGTCTTTGGCCCTGCGATCATCCGTTGGTTGAAGGCCAAACAGGGCGAAGGCCAACCCATCCGTCATGATGGGCCTGAATCGCATTTGAAGAAAAAAGGCACGCCCACCATGGGTGGCCTGATGGTTTTGGTGTCCGTGATCGCCAGCACGTTGCTTTGGATGGATTTGTCGAACCTTTATACATGGACGGTTTTATTCGTCACGGTCGGGTTTGGGCTGGTCGGTTTTTTTGACGATTATCGCAAATTGACGCGGCGTTCCTCCGACGGCGTGCCCGGGCGGGTGCGGCTTGCTATTCAGGTTATTATTGCTGCTTTGGCTGTTTTCGCCATTGCCAGCGCTGCCGCGCCTACGACATCCAGCGCTGTCGCCATTCCCTTTGTTAAAGACTACATGATGCAACTGGGGCTTCTGTTCGTGCCGTTTGCGATTTTCGTAATCGTCGGCGCGAGCAACGCCGTCAACCTGACCGACGGCTTGGATGGGTTGGCGACGGTTCCGGTTATCATCGCCGCTTTGTGCTTTATCATCATCACCTATCTGGTCGGCAACCTTGTGTTCTCGAATTATTTGCAAATCCATCATGTGCAGGGCGCGGGAGAATTAGCGGTGTTCTGCGGTTCGTTGGTCGGAGCCTGTCTGGGATTTCTGTGGTTTAACGCCCCGCCCGCGCAAGTGTTTATGGGCGATACGGGATCGCTGTCTTTGGGCAGCGCTTTGGGAACGGTCGCGGTGATCGTGAAGCACGAGCTTGTTCTGGCGATCATCGGCGGTTTGTTTGTGATGGAGACTTTGTCGGTCGTTATCCAAGTCGCTTCTTTCAAGCTGACGGGCAAAAGGGTGTTCCGCATGGCGCCCATTCATCATCATTTTGAGAAACTAGGTTGGTCGGAACCGACCGTCGTGATCCGCTTCTGGATTATTGCCTGTGTTTTGGGATTGATTGGGCTGTCGACGCTGAAGTTGAGGTAGGGGAACACGCGGCTTGCCTGGTGTAGGCCTCTTTATCCTTTCAAGAAATCCCGTTCCTTCACCCTTGGCGCAGATCGGGCATTGTGCTCGGAAGTTGATAGTTCCAGAGGTTGTTGCGCGGATCTTTTTTTGCTTCTGCAAGAATCTCATCGCAGTCGGTTAAAGCTCCTTTATAAACCATGCCACTGTCCTGCTTCCCGTTCTTTTGCCCTGTTAAGCAAAGGAGGCTGCCACGGTAAGGTCGTGTGGGATAGAGATTGACGCGAGCGATATCGTCGCCAACGAATCCTGTCCATGTCGGGACATTGTGATGCCCCATGAAGGTGACGCGGTTTAACAAAGAGATGTCTCCTTGATCGTCACTCGCAAGCTTTTGCTGAATTTCCTGTAAAAGCCGAACGGCTTGCAAGCTGTCGCTTCTTTGCGATTCAGGCTTGCCTTTCTTATTGTCATCCATATTGGCTATGGCATCCATATAGGGACTGTCTGGATGTGCAATGATGATCGTTGTTTTTTTGGAGATATTGGCGAGGCGGTTCGTTAGTAATTCGGCGTTGGCTTTGAAAAGGCTATATCCGTCCTTAACAAAAATGATCAGATGTTTTTGGTCTGAAAGAAATGTGAGGTCTGCATTTTCAGACCAACCGCAAGCCACGACAAAGTTTTGCTGTTTCATTTCTTCAGTAGCGGATCCCATATATTTTCTCCTTAATTCTTTAGATTCTAAACTTTACGCTTCGATTGTACATCGTATTTTCTTGAGCGATCTGCCTTTTTTACTTTCATCCTTCGTTATTATCGCGCTCCGCCCATCGCCAAAGGCTCGATGCTGGCGAGTTCGAGGTTTTGTGTATCGTCGCGCAGGGCATAGCGGGGCCATTTGCCGTGAGCCAATTGCGTGATGGCGGTTTCCGGTTCAGACAGGCGCGCGCGGTACATCCTGTATTGCATCAGAACTTGCTGCACATAGTCGCGGGTTTCTCGCAAAGGAAGGCTTTCGACGAACAGCAAAGGATCGGCGCGGTCATCGCCGTCGAGCCAGTGCGCAAGATTGCCGGGGCCACCATTATAGGCCGCAAGAAGCAACAAAAGATTATCGCCGATCATCGGCTGTCCGGCCAGGACGCGAACATATTTTTGTCCCATATCCATATTCGTCGCCGGATCGAACAAACGGTCGGGGCAGTCGAAGCTTGCGCGTTCAGCGCGGTTCTCGTTGGATATCTGGCGTGCGGTCGAAGGCATAATCTGCATCAAACCGCAGGCCCCGCGCTGGCTGACTGCCTCGGGATCGAAGAGGGATTCATGGCGCATCAGCGCGTAAATCAAGGCGCGGTCAACTTTGAACCCGCCTGTGGGCTGCCACGGGGGCAGGGGGTATTGGGCGGCTTCATAGGGCTGCCCGTTGTCGTTTGTGGCGACGCCGCTTAATTGCAGGATCAAGGACGGCATATGCGCCTTTTCAGCCAAAGCCAGCATTGCCGTCTGAGCCTCGCGCAAATCTGCGGGGGGCATACGGCGCAATTCGCTCTCGGCTAGATCACGCTGCCCGATTTGCACCAGAGCTAAGGCGCGCGCTCCGGCGGGGCGTTTTGCCAGAACGGCTATGTTCTTGGCGTTTAATTCGGGCATTTTCCATGAACGGGAGGCGTTCTCCCCGATCAGGGTCGCCGCCATAGCGCCGTAGAAACTGCGCGGCGTTTTCGCCGCCTCCGCCAGCCAGCGATGAGCCTGTGTTTTATCGCCCAGATGGCTTGTGGCGCGATACGCCCAATAAGAAGCCGCTGCCCGATCCCACGAAGAAAGACCCCCTGTTTGGGCAAGTCGGACAAAAGAACGCGCGGCCACGGGGAAGTCCTGTTGTTTCCACGCCGATAACCCTTCGATCCATAGGCCCAGCGGAATGCCTGCGTCTCCTGCCAGATGCGCCATCGGTCGGGCTCTGTCGATGTCGCCTTCATAGAAAAAGGTCGCGGCGATATGGCTGACAGCATCGCCTGCCGCATCGGTTGATAGCGCGCCGCGCCGCAGTTCAGCGGACAGAATATCGCGTGCTTTGATAGGATTGCCGTGCCGCAAGGCGGCCTTTATTTTGGAGCCGGAATGTTTCTTGGGCGCAGGGACGTCATTGTCGTTGGTGCTGTGGAAGCCCGCAGACGACCCAAACCCGCTATTGCCCGACCACGACGATACCGTCGGGGGGCGTTTGAGGGAGGAGGCGGAAAAACCGCGCAGATGCTTGGCTTTTTCGTAAAGGGCCATAGCCTCCGGCATATCCGAATAAGCTGCCATCCATTGTCTGACCTCGTCCAGAGTAAGGTCGCGGCGCAAATAGCGGTCTGCCAGAACATGCCCGACCAGTCTTTTGTCTTTGACCTGAGCCAAGGCGTCGTCGGCGAATTTCCAGTCGGCCTTTTCCTGCGCGGCAAAAGCGGCGCGGTACAAGGCGGCGTCCCATGCCGACAAAACCTGACTGGGGTCGCTTCCCGTATCCAGCGAGGCTTTGGCCTGAGGACTTCCCTGCGGTTGAGGGATGGTTGCGGGAGGCTGCCCTGCGATTGCGGCGTCCAGATGCGTATTGGCGCTCAGTCCCAAAAAGACAAGCATGATCGCTGCCAATTTAGGCAGGCGAATGACGGCATGTCTGGGGGGCGAGGCTTCGTTCATCCCGACGCTACTAGGGATGAAAGGGGGGTAGGGCAAGTAAAATCGGCTACTAAAAAAGGGTAAATGAGATTTATTCGTTGTTTATCAATATGTTATTGTCTGTCAGGTGTTTTTTGAGTAATAATATGTCGTTCCACGCTTGACGTTTGGCGCTCGCCTGACGCAGCAGATAGGCCGGATGATAGAGCGGCAGGCAGGGAAGGGCGGCGTCCACGCCCGATTCCGGCGGCGGGGAATAGGTGGTCCAGCGCCCGTGAAGACGGGTAATTCCCTCCTTGGTTTGAAGCAGGGTCTTTGCCGCGACGCCCCCCAAAAGAACCAAAACTTTTGGCTTTATCAAGGCGATATGCCTCTCTACGAAGGGAATGCATGAGGCGATCTCGGCGTCCGTTGGGGTGCGATTGCCCGGGGGGCGCCAGAACAGGATGTTGGAGATATAGATGCCGGATCGGGCGATGCCTGCCGCCGCCAGCATACGGTCGAACAACTGACCGCTGACCCCGACAAAGGGTTTGCCCTGCCGGTCTTCCTCTTCCCCCGGGGCTTCGCCGATGAACATGACGGGCGAGGCGGGGTTGCCATCGGCAAAGACCAAATTCATGGCGGTGGCTCGTAAGGCGCAGCCCTCAAAACGGGAGACTTCCTCGCGCAGTTCCTCCAGCGTCTGTGCCGCAACGCGGGGGCGGGCTTCGGCGGGAAGGGGGGCGGCAACAGGGGGGACGATAGAAACAACGGCGCGGGGAGGGGGGGCGGAAGGGGCGGCAAGCGCCGGTTCATCCCTGCGGCTTTCCTCAGCCTGAAGGCGCGTTTTCGCCGTTAACCCTTTCCACGACAAAAAACCAGCCTCTTCGCCGATCGCTTCATCGGCTCCACACTCGATCTGCCACGCCAGATCAGCCATCATTTGTTGCGGATTCGTCATGAATTTTTGTTTAGCAGCAATGCCCCTGCACTTCCAGTTGGAAGTTGGTAGAATGTTGTGTTACATGATCGACAAAAGCATATCTATCCATTCCTCATTCGCCTTATGAGGAGAAACAGTTAGCCGATTTAGCTCAGGGGTAGAGCAACCGCCTTGTAAGCGGTAGGTCGTGTGTTCGAATCACACAATCGGCACCATTTCTTTAGCCTGAAACAACCCTCCCTTCAGCCCCCCAATTATTCGGCATTAATTGCGCTCTGACGGAGGCGCGAAAAATAGGCGTTTCGACATTCTCAGGATTGTTGTTCTGAAACTCATGTGGAGCTTGCTATCTCTGCTTCATTTACTCTACAAACAACCAACTTCTTCTGTGTTGTTATTCAAGAGCGTAGTTAGTACCAATGAGCGAATTGATGAGTGCGGAGCATTGTGGGGCGGTTTCGGGGGGTGATCCGGAACTTTTGGGGGCGACACCGTTGGTCGGAGGCACCAATTTTGCCTTCTATACAGGCGCGGCGGCGCAAGGTGTTCAAGTTTGCGTGTATCCGCAGAAAAATCCTTTCTTTGAGCGTCGTTATGATTTGACGGCGAAACAGCCGGTGGAACAGGACGGTGGCATCATCGGTTATATCTGGCACGGCGTCGTGCCCGATGCGCGGGAGAGCGACCTGTATGGTTTCCGCGTCGATGGGCCTTATGCACCTGAAAAAGGGTTCTTTTTTAACCCGAACAAGCTGTTGATCGATTTCTGCGCCCGAGAAGTGACACATGAGCTTCATCAGTGGGATCCCCTGCATTTCCCCCATAACCGTGAAGATAATGCCTCGCTTATGCCTAAGGGGCGCATTGTTGATTGGCGCAGGCTCGAGAGCCAAACGAAGCAGGGGTTTATCCACCCCCATACCGACTCGGTTATCCTTGAAATGCATGTCAAGGGGGCGACGTGTCTCCATCCCGATATTCCACCCGAAATCCGGGGCACCTATAAAGCCTTATCCCATCCAGCGTTTATAGCTTGGCTTCAAGACATGTGCTTTACAACGGTGGAAGTGCAGCCTCCTGGAGCCTATGGTAGCGATGTTAGGCTGGCTGGACTCGGTATGTCGAATTATTGGGGGTATATGCCGATGGCCCCCATGGCGCCCCATACAGGGTATGCGGCGAGCAAGGAACCAATGCGCGAGTTTCATGAGTCGATCTCGATCCTGCGTGCGCATGGGATCGAGGTGGTTGTCGATGTTGTTCCCAACCACACGCTAGAAAGCCGCAGTGATGGGCCCGTCATTAATTTGCGCGGGATGGATTCAACGCTCTACCTTGATCGAGACTATACGGGCAGCGGCAATACGCGTGATTTCGGGCACCCCATGAACGTCCGCTTTTTCTTGGAGGAGTTGCGCCATTGGAAACGTTTGGGCGTCAGCGGATTCAGGATTGATCTTGCCACTATTGTCGGACGCGTGCATGGCAAGGATTTCGATCCGCATAGCCCGATGATGCGCGCTATCCGCGAAGATGCCTTTTTGCGCGACGTAAAATTTTATGGCGAACCATGGGATCTCGGCCCGAACTGCGTTCAGTGCGGGAATCTTTGTGCCACTTCCCCCGGAGCGTCGTCCGCTCAAAACATCGTCGCCGAATGGGATCGTGTCGCCCGCGATGTCTTGCCGCAAGCTGCGCTAGGTCACAAAGAGATTCCGCGCAACTGGATTATCAATGCATTGGCGGGACAGTTGCTCCCTCCCTATGCGCGCGTCACCAAAATCGGTTCGCATGACGGACCGACGCTTGATGATATGGTTGCCTATCTTGCTAAACAAAATGGACCCAATGGCGAGGACGGCAGGGACGGCAATGAAATCAACCCCGACGGCTTTTGGGTTTCGGAACAAGATCGCCTGCGCGTTGAGCGCTTTGCGTTTTCTCTTCTCGCCATTACGCAAGGCATTCCCATGACGACGCTGGGGCATGAACGGTGCAAAAGTCAGAATGGCAATACCAATCCGTATTGTCAGGACAACAACACAAGCTATATCCCGTGGAACGACGCCGTAACGCCGCAAGGGCGCGATCTGATGGCATTTGTAAAGGAATGCAATATGTTTCGCGCTGCGCATCCGTCATTGCGCCGTGCGACTCTGTTTGCGGGGCAAGCTGATCTGGAATCCGGGCTGACTTTTGCAGATAACCCGATGAAAGACGTAACTTGGCTTGATCCGTTTGCCCAAGATTTTTGTAAAGTTGGGGCTATTGACTGGCTTGGAGGGTTTCAGATGCTGCTTAGCGGCGATCCAGGGAACAGCCCTCCGCACGAACAGAATTTGACGCGTTTGGTCATGCGTTCGGATCGGGATTCGCCGCTTTTGGCTCTGATCAATCCAACGGGTGGGGACATTGAGTTTCTGTTGCCTGAAGTTGCGGGCATTGTGTGGAAGCAAGTGCTCAACAGCCTCGACTCCGGCGCTGTTGGGGGCGAGCCCGCTTCTGCCGCTCAGTCAGTCAAGGTCGGGTACCATGCCCTTATCATGTTCGAAGGCATGCGCACTCCCCTCCATCAGTCTACGCTCCAATTTCAAGACAGGGCTATAAACGCCAATGTGGCCCATGGCGTTCTGAGCCTTTAAGGGGGGCTTAATCGTTTCGCGTCCATATCGATTCCGCGCGGGGCACAACGTTATTTTCATGAAAGATTCCCTATCATTATGTCGATCCTCTCTGTTATATCCACCGCGCCAATCAAACCGCACGTTCATCCGTGCCGATTGTTGGGATTTACACGGCGATGATTGCGCAGGGAAACAAGATTCTAACAGCAAGAGTTATGCTTAAGCGTTTATAGTAAAGGGTAAGTTTGTGTCAGACACGATTATTGACGGAATTCGCAGAGGACAATCTTGGGTTTTGGAGGGGTCGGTAGACGTTTTCGAAGCCAGTCTCAGGCAGATCGTAACGGAAGGCGTTTCGCCTCACCCCAAAATCGTTATCGCCGACCCGTATCTTATCCTCGATTGCAATATCCCCTCTACCCCAGAGGATATGGATATGTTGCAAAAAGATGGTTTCTTGGAGGCGGAGACCAACGACAAGTTCACGCCGTCGGAACATGTTTTCGATTCCCATTATCATAGGACGGTCGGCTGTCTTGCGCGGAACGGGAAAATCACGATTTCTCCGGGTGGTACGGGAGGGAATATTGCCGTGAATCTTTCGCGTTTGGCGGGAGAATCCGGCGCCGATATTCTTTTTCTGGGCGCTGTGCCCGACGGAGACCCCGCTGTCTATAAAAGGCTGCATGATGCGCTGGACAGCGCCAACATTACTGAGGTCGAAAACATAACGGGTCGTCATCTTTCACCCGCCATATCCCTCGTTTTCAGTTTAGAAAAGCGGAAGGTCATTCTTAAGAAACCCGTTCAAGACATTCATGAGTGGCTCAATCCACAGATTTTAGCGCTTGCCTCGGTTCAGAAGGCGTTCAGGGAAGCCGATCTCGTTCTGACGACGTTGAATATGCGCGATGTTGCGTCTGGCCTTGTCGACGGCATTTTTAAAGAAAGGTGGGAGCGGGGAGCTATGTCTGCTTTGACCCTTCCGACGGATCGTAAATGTGCCATTCACAATGCGGGATTAATCGATTGGTATTCTGCAAGTTGCAATATTTTGCTGGGCAATGAAACCGAGGCGAAGAACGTGTTTGGCGACAGGCCGTTGCCTGAAATCTTCGAACGGATCAGCCATAATTTCAGAGAGGGTGTTCTTGCAACCCATTGTCATGGGTTGCGTGATCCTGTCGCGTTGATTACCCTTGGCAAGGAAGGCGCATGTCTTGTCACGCCTGCGGGATGGAAACATTATCCTGCGATTCTTAATCCCCTTATCGTGAATCCTGCTGGGGCGGGCGATAGCTGTTTCGCGGCATTTCTGCGCGCCTATGTTGGCGGACTGTCCTTGAACGATTGCGTCGGCGGTGGGCAGTCTTTGGGCTGGGCGGTGCTCGGCATTAACCAAACGCATTACGTTGATCCTTTAGCTGGTATTGCTTTGAGCAATCCCGAGCTGGCTAAGCGGTACGCAAGAATCGGCAAATCGCTGGAATTCCCCTATCGCCCCGCTGAAGCTCAGCCCTCTGCCGCCTGCGTTCTGTGAATAGGGGATCAAACCTTCAGGAAGTCTGCTAAAGAATCGGGCTATAAGGTTAAGGTCGTCTGGAGGACGAGAGGGAACGCCCCATGAAAACCGCCGAATTGCTTATGCCAGCGGGATCGCTGGAAAAATTGAAGGTTGCCGTTCTTTATGGCGCGGATGCCGTTTATATGGGCACGCCTGATCTGTCGTTGCGTACGCGATCGAATTTTACGTTGGAGGAAGTGGTCGAGGGCATCGCGTTTGCTCATGCGCATGGCAAACGCGCTTATCTGACGCTCAATCTGTTTTCACATAACTGCGACATCGAGAAACTGCCGGAATATGTCGAAACGATCCGCAAGGCGAAGCCCGACGGCGTCATCATCGCTGATCCGGGCGTGTTTCATTTCGTCAAAAATGCCGCGCCGGAGTTGGATTTGCATATTTCGACGCAGGCGAATGTGTGTTCGTGGCTTTCTGTGCAGTTTTGGGAATCTCTGGGCGCGGATTTGATCGTTCTTGCCCGCGAAGTGTCGTTTGACGAGTTGAAAGAAATCCGCGCCAAGTGCCCGAATGTTAAGCTGGAAGCCTTTGTTCATGGCGCGATGTGCATGACCTATTCGGGGCGGTGCCTTTTGTCGAACTATTTGGCGGAACGCGGGGCGAACCAAGGGAATTGCGCGAATTCCTGCCGATGGAATTATACCGTCAAGCTTCGTTTGAAAGACGGTACGCTGAAAGAGCTGGAGCTGAACGACGAGACGCGGGAACTTTTCGATTTCTTCCTCGAAGAAGAACAGCGCCCGGGCGAATTGATGACGTTGGAGGAGGACGAGCGAGGCTCCTATATCCTAAACGCCAAGGATTTGTGTTTGATGCCGCGTTTAAACGATTATCTGGCGCTGGGTATCGACTCGCTTAAAGTGGAAGGGCGTAATCGCAGCGCCTATTATGTGGCGGTGACGGCGCGAGCCTATCGCATGGCTATCGATGATTGGCGGGAAAATCCGACCGCGTGGCAACCCGATGCCTATATGCGCGAATTGGCGACAATTCCCAATCGCGGCTATTCGCTGGCCTTCCACGAAGGGAAACTTAAACACCACGCACATAATTTCGAGGACACGCATACGCTGGCGGAATGGGAATATGCGGGCATTGTTGTCGAGGTGACGGAAGATGCCTTTATGCTCGATATTAAAAACCGGATGGAACAGGGCGATGTTCTGGAATTTATTTCTCCTGCTTCCCTCGTGCCTCTGCTTCTGCGCATTTATGAATTTCAGGATATTCGCCACAAACGCACTTTTACGACCGAGGGCATCAACGCAGGGCAGCAGCCTTTGTTGCGTATTCCCTTTGCGTGGTTTCATGAAGAAGATGCCACGCGTTTGAGCAAAGACTTTCCCCCTTACACCATCGTGCGTAAGGAACGTGCCCTTAGCCAAGATGCTTGGGCGCGGCTCAAGCTCGACGTCGTCGCGCAAGAGGTCGAACGCGGCAAAGCCCGCGAAGAAATCTATCAGAAAAAACGTCAGGAATTAGTCGAGGCGGTTGCCGTCCAAAACGAAGGCGTTACCTTTCGCACCCCGCGTTTGGGCGTCGAGGGTTGCTGTGGGCGGGGATGTAACGGCTGCCAGCATTTCTGGAACGACCCGCGCTATGAGCGTGCACGCCAACTTCTCAAGTCTAAAAAACAGGGAAGGCTTCTTTCGGGAGCGGAAGCTCAGCAGGCGACAGAGGCGTAAAACGTGGGTTTACGCGATAGTTTCTTTGCGGACGTCACTCTTTTTCGGTCGAGCGGCAAACTGCTTCCAGACCCGAGATGTCAAGAATTTCAATTCCTTCTTTTCCCAGACTGATCAGCCCCCTTGTCACAAAGTTTTTTACTTGGCGATTGACGCTTTCGCGTGAGCTGGCGATTTGGCGGCTGAGGTCTGTTTGGCTTAGATTGAAGGGTAGGACAATCTTGCCGTCGATTTCTTTGCCGTATTTTTGACCGAAGAAAATCAGAAAATTCGCCAGCCGCACAGGAAGCGACTGCATCGCGTAAAGTTCCATCGTGTTCATATAGCGCACAAGGCGGACGGAAAGAATCTTGACGAGGTACATCATCGCGTCGGGATAGGAATACAGCGCGGGCATCAGATCTTCGCGCTTGAACACCAGATAGGCCGTGTCCTCTTCCGCGATGGCGTCGCCCGAACGGGGCAAGCCGTCGAACACGGCGCGTTCGCCGCATATCTCGCCGCGTTCAGCCATGCTAATCAACATTTCACGCCCGTCTTCCGTGTGCAGACAAATACGCACGCGCCCCGATGTGATGGCGATCAACCACGGGCCGTCTTCTCCTTTTTGGAAAATCGGTTTGCCCGCTTTGGTCTGCCGCGCTTCGGCCTTATTAAAAAGCTGTGTGCGGATATGGTAGGGGAATAGCCCGAACCAATCGTTGTAAACCAAACGGTCGTCGCAGTTATATTCATCAAGCATTAAACTAAACTCCATCGTTATCGCGTCGCATGGAAGTTTGCATGATAGCAAATTCCGATCAAAAAAGGGCAACTAAAGTAAGGTTAATCTTGCGGTGCGCCTTCCGGCGCCGCTTCTATTACCTTGCGGTTGATTTTGCGATCTCATCAGGCGGGGGTAAAGCGCGGAAGGTTTTTCTGATGGGCGGCATTTGTTTTGCGAACGGTTTGTCCGTCAAAAAATGGGGAGAATGAGTCGCCATTTTTGCGCAAAAATTTTGCCGAAAAAATTGTCGCTGTGACGCACTTCACAACAATTCCGAAAAGCTATGCGCTGCGTCACAAGAATGTAAAAATAGTTTTTGCTTTCATCGGCGCTTTGTCGGTTTGAAATTGAGAGCAGCGTCGCCGTCGTGATGCAATACCATCATGACAACAGCACACGCACACAGACACGAATTTGAAAAATTTTCCGCAAGCCAGATATTGGCTATTGCCGGAAACGAACCCGAACGTTTGTTCTCCGGCGATGCAGGAGCGCTGAAATCGGAATTTAGGGCGTTGTCCAAGTTGTGGCATCCCGATGTCAGCAAGAACCCTCAGGCCGAAAGCGTCTTTGCTCATATTTATGCGCTCTACGCCAAAGCCGGAGACAAGCTGGCTTCAGGAACATGGAGCGAACCTGGATTGCTGCGCCTGACCGGCAGGGACGGACGGGTGCGCAAGCTGCGCTACGTCAAAGAGCATGCGTTCGAATTGGGCAGGCTTTATCTCGGCGTTGGCGTCGTTGCCTTTGCGATCGACAAAACAATGGGCGGAGATCTGGCCGTCAACGGGGTCGAGGCTATCAAAGGGATCGCCTATGCCGACGACAAGTTGCGCAAAGAATTTTCCGACAAGTTTCCGAACCTGATCGACTTTTTTGATACGGGGACATTGATCGTCAGCGTTTTCAAAAAAGCTCCTGACATGGTTTTGCTGGCGGACTTGCGTGACCATCTTTTGCAATCGACCGGGCAATCTATGGATCCGAAGCATGTGGCGTGGATCTTGAGCCGTCTGCACAGCTTCGCCTGCTTTCTTCAGGTCAACGGACAGACTCACAACGGGATTTCAACAGACACGGTTTTTGTCGCGCCGCAGATGCACACGGCAGCGCTGCTTGGCGGGTGGTGGTACGCGGCGCGTGAAAATACAGCGCTAAAGGGCTTGCCCGGCGCCGCGCTCGACAATGTTCCGCACGGCGTTCTGGCCAGCGGCAAAGCGACGCGCAGGGTCGATCTGGAAATGATCCGTGCCGTGGGGCGCGATCTGTTGGGCGATCCAACCGGCTCTTTGATCCTGCGCGACAAAAAAGTGCCTCGCCCTATGGCGCAGTGGCTCACGGACGCGTCTTCCGGCGATGCCTTCAAGGACTTCAGGGTTTGGTCGGAAGAAATTCTTAAGGACAGCTTCGGCGCCCGTCGCTTCACCGAGCTGAATATCTCTTTTAGCGACATTTATCAACCGACATAGGAGGCTATCATGGGTGGAGGAAGTTGGACTTCGACGGATTGGGGCAGCTATAGCGCGTCCAATGCCGGAAAATCTACGGCGCAAATCTTTACACAGAGCGTCATACATCCTGACTACGATCCGAAAAACATTACCGTGCGCGAATCCTGCGATTCCGCCGATCATCCTGAGTCGACGCCGATCATCATCGCGTTTGACGTGACCGGATCGATGAGCAGGATCCCTGCAGAAATGGTGAAGACGGGGTTGCCTACCGTGATTGAGCAGACCTTGGAACACAAACCTGTTCCAGATCCTCAGTTCCTGATGGCCGCCGTCGGTGACGCTTACTGTGATGAGGCTCCTTTTCAAGCGAGCCAGTTTGAATCCGACATCCGCATCGCTAAGCAGCTGACGGACATCTATCTGGAGGGCAACGGGGGCGGAAACGGAGGCGAAAGCTATTCTCTGGCTTGGTATTTCGCTGCCAAGAAGACGAAGTTGGATTCGTTGATCAAGCGCGGAAAAAAGGGAATCCTTTTTACCATCGGCGATGAACATCTTCACCCCAAGCTTGAGGCGCGGCAGATCAAGGCGATCTTCGGCGATACCGTGTCGGAGGATGTCAGCAGCGAAGATCTCATGCTGCAGGCGGAGAAGCACTTCAACCTCTATCACATCGTCTGTACGCACGGCGAGAGCGAGCACGGATCGTACCGGGATGTGATCGAACGTTGGAGGCGCATCATGGGCGAGGAACGCGTCATTGTTCTGAAGAACCATGAGCATCTGCCGGAGATTATCGCCGCGACCTTGCGGGTTCATGCAGGGGAATTGACGGCGGATGTCGCCAAAACATGGTCGGGAAGTACGGAACTGGCCGTTGTTGATGCTTTGAAAAACGTGCCGTCTGCAAAGCGCGGAGTCGGTAGGCCTTCGGTCTGGAGGCCAGCGCCTGGAGTCGGTTCGTAAACAAAGCCCTGCCTGCTTCGGCGTTCCGCACAGCGCCGAAGCAGGATAGGGGCCAACGATAGGAGAAATGACATGAGAACAGCGGACGTCGTTATAGGAGCTAACTGGGGAGACGAGGGTAAAGGCCTTCTGACAGATTACCTCGCCGCGCCTTACGGCAAAGACGCGCTGGTTGTGCGTTTTTGTGGGGGTGCGCAGGCGGGGCATACAGTCACTGCGCCGGATGGAAGACGGCATGTCTTCAACCATTTCGGTAGCGGGAGTTTTTGCGGCAGTTCGACTTATCTGAGTCGGTTTTTCATCTGCAATCCCATTATGTTTCTTGCTGAAGCGAGGCGCTTGGAGAAAATAGGTTTGAAACCTAAAGTCTTCGTCGATCCTTCCGCACCGGTGACGACGCCCTACGACATGATGATAAACCAGATGATCGAAGAAAGCCGCGGCGCAAGCCGCCATGGAAGCTGCGGTCTGGGCATCGGGGAAACGGTCGAGCGTCAGCAACACGTAAGATACGCTTTGCGTATCGCCGATCTCTATGATGTGTCTGTTTTGGAGGCAAAGCTGAAGCTGATCCGTGAAGAGTGGGTGCCAGAGCGTTTGCAAAAACTGGGGATTGCATCAATCCCCCCCGCCTGGAAAGAACATATCGCGTCATCAGGCGTGGTTTTGGCCTTTATGCGCGATGTCTCGGCTTTTCTTGGGCAGGTGCGTCCCTCGACGCTATCCGTCGTTGCGTCGGCGCGGCATGTCATATTCGAAGGGGCACAGGGGCTTCTGTTGGATCAGAATCATAAGTGGTTTCCCCATGTCACGCGATCCAACACGGGCATCAGGAACGCCTCCTCTCTGGCGAAAGAAGCGGGTATCCGTGTCGTGAACGCTTATTATGCCTCGCGGTGCTATGCGACGCGGCATGGCGCAGGCCCTATGCCGCACGAGCTTGCCGAAAAACCCTACGAGAAAATCGTCGATCTTACAAACGTGCCTAATCCCCATCAGGGAACACTTCGTTTTGGTTGGCTTGATCTTGATCTTTTGCGAAAGTCGATCCGGCACGATCTTAGCCATGCCGTCGGCGTTGTTGCCGTCGTTCCTTCTTTGGCAATGACGTGTCTCGACCAGATCGACGACGAAGCGCATTTTATTGCCGGTGGTTTGAAAAAGAGGGGGGCCGTCGATCATTTCTTGGCAGAAGCGACGACTGTTGTTTCCTCGACAAAAATTCTAACAAGTTACGGCCCGACGCGGGAAACAATCAGGACGTTCCTGCATGCCGCGCCGGATCGTTCAGAGAAGAGGAGTAATGTTTCCGAGACCTTCGCCTACGCGCCGCTTGCTCTTTCATCATGTGCATCCGATTGCGTTGGCTGATGCAAGCAGGGGCTGTTACTGATCGTCTTCGTCGACGATGGCAGCACGTCGCGCGAGGGACTGCTCAACCCCTTGGGCGACCAAACTTTGGCAGGTCGTCGCCAAAACCTTGCGGTTCTGGCAATCGGCGGTTGTCAGCGGCGCGTGGAAGATAATTTCGACGGTAAATCCGCCGCGTTTGAAGACATTCCATAAATGCGGCGGCAGGGTCATGTCGCCGTACCAAGCGAATAAGGCACGCTCCTCGCGCAATAAAGGAAAGCCGTCCAGTTCGGTACATGTTACGGAGACTGGTTGCACCGTGATAGGCACAGCATGGGGAAAATCTTCGACGATGCCAAACAGGCTGCTTTTGAACGGCAAAACCGTCAGCCCGTCTGAAGAGGTGCCTTCGGGAAACAAGATAAGGTCTTGCCGTTGGGCGATGTGATCTTGTAGTTGTGTGCGCTGTTCTGCTGCGCGGGTCGAGCGGCGTTCGATAAAAACCGTATTTTGCACCCGCGCTAAAAAGCCGAACAAAGGCCATCCCGCGACTTCGGATTTGGCGACAAATCCCGCAGGCAGGACGGAGCCTAAAACAATAACATCGAGATAGGACACATGGTTGGCGACGAACAAGACAGGCGAAGCAGTCGAAGGCTCTCCATAGATACGCAGGCGAATGCCCAAAAGACGTAACAGCGTACTATGGAAAAAGCGCGGAATCCTGAACGGATGTCTAGGGTCGACACGTTTATAGACAACCGCGACGGGAGTCACTAGGGCAACAAGCGCCAAAAACGCCGCCGCTTTCAAAAAGCCTCTTGCAACCGCAATGCTATCGTCAATCTTTTTCATGCGCGGTTTGTGGCACAGAATGGAAAATCAATCTACAGGCAAGGTGATCCCTGTGTTTCCACCCAGATTGTAGTGTCTTTGATACCGACGGGTCATCAGATCTGTCTTAACGATAATGCAGATATCCGTGGTGTTGAATTGATAATCCACCACAGCGCCGTCACCGACAAAGCCGCCGACGCGAATATAGCCCTTAATCAGCGGAGGTAGGCTGTTATTGCCGCTACGCGGGTCGAGCTTCAACTCCTCGAACGCGGTATTGGGGTCGAAGGCCTCGCGGGGCAGCATTTTCATATCGACATAACGTTCCGGCAAAGCCTTGGTGCGAAGGGCAGGGGGAGCGAGATGGTGGTGATAAAGATAGGATAGGGGGATTTTTAACGCCTGCGGATCGGTGCCAGGCAGGCTGGCGCAGCCGAACATCAGCGTAACGTTATGGCGGGCAATATAGAGTCCAAGACCGCGCCACAGCAATTGCATTACGGCACCTGTGCGGTATTCGGAATCAATGCAGGAACGCCCCAATTCAAGAATTTCCCCGGGATAGGCCAGCAAGCGCGAAACGTCATATTCCGAACTGGAATAAAAGCCTCCACATTGATCGGCGGCTGCCCTGCGGATCAGGCGATAGGTTCCGATGACGGGGTTTTTGTTCTTTCTCGCATGGTCGATCAGCAACAGATGGTCGCAAAATTTGTCATGCTCGTCGAAATCGCGGCGAAGGCTTTCCATCTCCGGCGTCGCCTTCGCGCCCATTTCTTCGTAGAAAGTTTTGTAGCGAAGCACTTGCGCGTTATCAATGTCTTCGGTGGTTTTGGCGAGACGGACTTCCAAGCTTCCCAAACGCATGTCGGGGGCGATGTTCTCCGTGATCGTGTGTAGGGCGGCGGTCATGGGCTCTCCGTGTTGTTACGGGGGGCGGTGCGCGGGGCGATTCCCACGCCTAGCCGAATCGTCACGGGAGAAACATATACCATAGACGCTGCGCCGCTTCCTCTAAAAACGTGGCAAGCAAGCTACAGCAAAATCTCGGAAATTCTCGTTGCGTTTCAAGTGGGTACTTGAAGTCTTACTCTCTCTGCTCAACCGGAACAAAAGCCCGCGTTGTGGCTCCGGTGTAAAGCTGGCGCGGGCGCCCGATTTTGCGTTCGGGGTCGTTGAGTTGCTCTTGCCAATGCGCGACCCATCCTGCGGTACGGGCGACGGCGAACAGCACCGTGAACATGCTCATCGGAAAGCCCATCGCACGGAGGATGATGCCGGAATAGAAATCCACGTTGGGATACAGCTTCTTCTGGATGAAATAATCGTCTTGCAGGGCGATGCGTTCCAATTCCATCGCCGTTTCCAGCAAGGGATCGTTTTTGATGCCCAATTCGTCCAAAACCTCGCGGCAGGTTTGTTGCATGACTTTGGCGCGGGGGTCGTAGTTTTTATAGACGCGGTGCCCGAAGCCCATCAGGCGGAATGTGTCGTCCTTATCCTTGGCGCGTTTGACGATTTCAGGGATTTTGTCCTTGCTGCCGATGCTCATCAACATGCGCAAAACGGCTTCGTTCGCGCCGCCATGCGCAGGGCCCCAGAGACAGGCGATACCCGCCGCAATGCAGGCGAAGGGATTGGCACCCGACGAACTTGCCAAACGTACGGTCGATGTCGAGGCGTTCTGTTCATGGTCGGCGTGCAGAATGAAAATCTTGTTCATAGCGTGCGCTAGAACCGGATTGACCTTGTAAGGCTCCGCCGGAACCGAAAAACACATATGCAGGAAGTTTTCCGCATAGGTCAGGTGGTTTTGTGGATAAACAAAGGGCTGCCCCGCCGAATATTTGAAGGCCATTGCCGCTAAAGTCGGAATCTTGGCAATCAAGCGGTGGCTGGCGATTTCGCGTTGCCGCGCATCGTTGATGTCGATTGAATCGTGATAAAAGGCTGATAAGGCTCCGACCACGCCGACCATAACCGCCATCGGATGGGCGTCGCGGCGGAAGCCGGAATAAAAACGGATAAGCTGTTCATGCACCATCGTGTGCATGGTGATGTTTTTGTTCCATTCGCGCTTTTCCGCAGCATTAGGAAGTTCTCCCGTTTGCAGCAATTGGGCGACTTCAAGAAAATCGCTTTTGTTCGCCAATTCATCGATGGGATAGCCGCGATGCAGAAGAATGCCTTTGTCGCCGTCGATGAAGGTGATCTTGGATTCGCAACTACTGGTCGAGGTGAACCCGGGATCATGGGCAAAGAAATCGGTTCCGCTATACAGCTTGCGCGTATCGATCACGCTTGGCCCCATTGAGCCGTCAAGTATCGGAAATGTCCACTTTTTGCCTGTAGCGTCGTCGGTCAGAGTAACGGTGCGGTGGGGGGCATCGGTCATGCTGAACCTCGCGGATAATGGGTTGGTCCCTGCTTATGCCGCATTCAGGTTAAAATCGGCTTAAAGTTAATGAAACCATAGGTTCTCAACATACACGCACCTTCTTTAATAGAGGGGCAAACGCAGCTTTCCTTAGACAGGATCGCAGGTTACCATAAAGCTCAGGCACTTAATAAAGGGGGGCGATTATGAAAATTACATGGCTTGGACATTCAGCGTTTTTGGCTCAAGGCGCGGGGGCGACGGTTCTGATTGATCCGTTTTTCACGGGCAACCCGTTGTTTTTAGAATCCTTTCTTCAACAAATCTCCTCTGTCGATGCCATTATCCTGACCCACGGGCACGGAGATCATCTGGGCGATGCCGTGGCGCTTGCCGGAAAATTCAAGGCCAAGATATTTGCCCTATTCGAGGTGTGTGCCTATCTTGGGACTAAGGGCGTTACCCATTGTGAGCCGATGAATATCGGCGGCACCGTGGCTATCAACGACAGGGTTTCCGTCTCGCTGGTCAACGCGGTTCACAGCGCGTCGGTGGTTGAGGACGGCAAAATCATTTATTTGGGGCAAGCTGCGGGCGCGGTGTTGATGTCGGATGAAGGGTGTCTGTATCATGCGGGGGATACTGACGTTTTCTCGGATATGGCGCTGATCCAGCGGATATATAAGCCGGATGTTGCGCTGCTGCCTATCGGCGGACGCTTTACGATGTCGCCACAAACGGCGGCGCTGGCGTGCAACGACTTTTTGGATGTGAAGACGGCGATCCCCATGCATTATGGGACATTCCCGATCATCGGCAATGCGCCGCAAGAGTTTGTGAACCTGCTGGACAAGGCTGAGGGCGTTATTTTGGCTCCGGGAGAGAGTTTTTCATTCGGTGTGGCCTTTTCCACCAAAAAGCCCTAATTTCATCGCCAGAATAACAAGATGCCGTTTCAAGATTAAGCGGAACGGGACAATAAACAGGACGGGGAAAAACATGGCGCACACTATCGTTCTTGTCGACGACGACCGCAATATTTTGACTTCGGTGCAAATGGCGCTGGAGGCTGAGGGGTTTGCGGTGCGCACCTATGCCGACGGTGACGAGGCCTTGCGCGGCTTGACGCAGCAACCGGCGGATTTAGCGGTGTTGGATATCAAGATGCCTCGCCTGAACGGCATGGAATTGCTCCAACGCTTGCGCCAAGGCAACACGACGTTGCAGATGCCCGTGATCTTTTTGACCTCCAAGGACGAGGAGGTGGACGAGATTATGGGGCTTCGCATGGGGGCGGACGATTATATCAAGAAGCCTTTTTCGCAACGCCTTTTGGTCGAACGCATCCGTTCTTTGCTGCGCCGCGAACAGGCGCGCCAGCAACCCGCCAATAACGACCCCGCGTCCCTTCTTGTGCGTGGCGATATGACGCTCGACGGGGCTAGGCATGTCTGTACATGGAAAGGCATGCCGGTTGAACTGACCGTGACGGAGTTCCTTCTGGTCAAAGCCTTGGCGCAGCGCCCCGGGCATGTCAAAAACCGCGATCAGTTGATGGACGCCGCCTATGGCGAGGCGATCTATGTCGACGACCGCACGATCGACAGCCATATCAAACGTCTGCGCAAGAAGTTCAAAGACGTCGACCCCGATTTCTCGCAGATCGAGACGCTGTATGGCGTCGGCTATCGTTACAAGGAATAAGAATTGTCCGATACGGCTCAGGAACAAGCTCCCGCGCCCCTTGGCGATGCGATGCGTCCGGCGCGGAGAGTGTCGCCTTTGTTGCTGCGCATTTTGGCTGTCAATGTCATGGCGCTGGCTATTCTTGTCGGCGGCTTGCTGTATCTGGGGAATTATCAAGACCGCATCATTGCCACGGAACTTAAGGAGATGTCGTCACAGGCACGGATCGTTGCCAGCGCCGTCGCCGAAAATGCCATCGTGATTGACAATAGCAACCAAAGCATTCTGTCGCCGCTTCTGGCGCGCATGATGGTGCGGCGTCTGGCGGAAACGACGGAGAACAGAACGCGCTTGTTCAGCGCAACGGAAACGCTTCTGGCTGATAGCCGCAATCTGCTTGCGGGCAAGAGCAGCGGGATTCAGGTCGAAGATCTTCCCGCCGTGGGCGACGTTCCTGTAAGTTGGGGTGCGCGTGCGATTGCCGCTGTGTTCAATGTTTTCGACCTTATCCATGAACGCCAAGCCTATCCTTTGTATGGTGAACAGGCCTTGCAACGCGCGGGACATTATGATGTGACGGCGCGGGCCCTAAAGGGCGAAAAGGCGATGCAGGTGTGGAGCCTCGCGCGTGGCGGGTTGATTCTTGCCGTGGCGGTGCCGGTCGAACACGCGCACCGCATCTTGGGTGCGGTGATGATGTCGCGCAGCGATGCGTCGATCGACCACGCTATTTATGCGGTGCGCATCAACATTTTGCAGATTTTCTTCATCACGCTTGGCGTCACTATTTTATTGTCCTTGTATCTCGCCCGCGGGATCGCCCGCCCCATTCGCCAGCTTGCACAGGCGGCAGAAATTTTGCGGCGGGGGCAAAGCAACACGATGGGCGTTTCCGGCATCGCCAATCTTTTGCGCGATGAGGCCATCCCCGATATGACGGCGCGTCATGACGAAATCGGCGATCTGTCGGGGGCCTTGCGCGCGTTGACGACGGCTTTGGCGCGGCGGATCAGCGATATCGAAAATTTTGCTGCCGATATCGCGCATGAATTGAAAAATCCGCTAACCTCGCTGCGAAGCGCCGTCGAAACGGTCGAACGCCTGCAAGACCCTGCGGCGCGGGAAAAGCTGATGGCGATTATCCGCGACGACATTGATCGCATGACGCGTCTGATTACCGATATTTCCAGCGCTTCGCGTCTTGATGCCGAGCTGGGGCGGGCGGAGCTGCAGCCTGTCGATATCGGCGCGAATCTCGCGCAGATGGAAGGGTATTACCGCGTTAACGACGGCAAGGACGGGCAACAGCCGCGTGTCGTGTTGCAGGCGACGGGCGAGGGCTTGCGCGTGATGGGCGTTAGGGGGCGTTTGGTTCAGGTGTTCCAGAATTTGCTCGATAACGCGCTGTCATTTTCGCCGCCGGATAAACCCGTTACACTTTCCGCTACGCGCATCGGCGCAGGCATTCAGGTCACTGTTGAAGATTTCGGCCCGGGTATTCCTGAGAATAAGCGCGAAGCAATTTTCGACCGCTTTTACACCGAACGCCCTAAAGCCGAGAAATTCGGTACGCATTCGGGCTTGGGCCTCAGTATTTCTAAGCAAATTATCGAAGCGCATCGTGGGCGCATTTGGGCGGAAAACAGGAAAGACGCCGCAGGAAATATCCTCGGCGCAAAATTTGTCGTTCAGTTGCCTGCGGTGCTGGAATAGCAAAGGCGGCGGCTTGACGCCGCGCCTTTACGCGTTCGCCGCTTGCCGTTGCTCGAAGGCCGGAGGTACAATGATTTGCGGGACGCTTTGTTGCGCCTCCGCCGCGAGGTGGAAATCGTTGGCGGCTTCGCGCTCGTAAGGCATCGATTCCAAAGCGCCGCGCCCACCGGTTACAACCAGTTCGATCAGCTTGCCCGAAGGGGTAAAGCAGCCGCAAACCAAAGGACCACCACGACCGCAGCCGCCGTCCAAAGTCACGGCAAGATCATCAAGATCGGCCCCGCCGTTGACGGAATCAAATCCGCGCACGATGCGGCTGTATGCGGCTTGAGCGCGTCCCGTGACGCGGAACGGCGAAGCCGTCCACCACAGGGATTCTCCCTGATCGTCTAATGAACGCGAAGGGTCAAAGCTTGCAGGAACCAAAAGCAAACGTTTTTGATCGGCGCCAGAATTAGTAAAAGCGGCGCGGCGCATCGTGAACATCAATTTTTCATGCCCGGGTGCGTTGCGTTGCAAAGCGCGAAGCTGATTGGTCCAGCGGGTAATGGCAAGGCTGCCGGCGCGCGCGATCGACCGCGTGTCGTTGACGCTAATGCCGTACAGACGCAAATAGGATTCCACGCCCGAGGCCAGTAATTTTTCCAAAGTCTGATGCGGCAGCGGCGCGAATTGAAGCCGCAGCAAACGCTGCCACGCTTCTTCGGCGGGGCCGCGCAGGAAGGTGATATCGGAAGCCTCGACCCCCGTTTTGCACAGCAAGGCGGAACGGAAAAGAAGGATTTCGTCCATCAAGGCGGCATTGGTGCGCGATTCGACGCCCATATAATTGCCTAGATAAACCAAACGGTCGCGTACCGAAAAACGGGAGGCGATATGGTCATGAAGGGTGGCGAGACGGTCAACATCGCCATGAATAGCGGCAACAGCCCAAATGCGTCGAGGAGACCCCAATTCAGCAAATTTCTCGTTCACGACCCCAACCCTTCGTTAAGAATGTATTAACGGGATTTGAGCACAAGAATTGGGCCAATTGCAATGATTCGATTCGGAATTTTCCGCGTCCTTGACAATCAGGAACGGCGGGCGATGCGGTCGATTTCTTTTTGCACCAAACGCTCGACGACGACGGGCAGATTATTGTCGAGCCATTCTTTCAGAAGCGGGCGCATCAGCTCGATCACCATGTCTTCCAATGTGCGGTGCCCGTTGCCGATAAACGTCGCGCCTAGTGGAGCAGAGGCTAATCGTTCGATCTCGACCGTGTTCGCCAAAGACGACAAAGTCGATGCTGCCGAACTTGCCGCGGGGGCAGAGACCAAGGATTCCGTCAGAACCGGCGGCGCGGGGGGGGGCGGCGGCGGTGGCGGGGGAGGAGGAGGTGGTGGTGGAGGGGGCGGTGGGGCAACAGCAACTTCTTCAATCGCCTTCGCGTCCTTGACGGAACCGTCTTCCTGAATGATCTGCGTTAATTCCAGCACGTCTTCCTGCGCGGCCTCGGTAGGAGGGCTGTCATCAGAAATGATTTTGCGAATCGAGGCAAGAATTTCTTCCATCGAAGGGTCGGCAGCAGCCTCGGTATCTTCAGCCATTGGTTTCTCTCAAACGGGGGGAATCCGCGCGAATCGCGGGAAGGCATGACAGCGAAAGTCTATCGGTTTTTAACGTTGTTGCAAGACAGAAACAAAAGAAAGCGATCAGAACGTGAATCCACGCGGGTTGTCGAACCCGGGGGCAGGGGGTACATGGGCGTCGAACAAGGAAACCCAAGCGATGTCGCCCTTGGTCTTGCGGTACAGCCGCGCTTGGCCCGTATGTGCCGCATGCGCCGCGCCGTGACTGCGCATAACGGCGACAAGGCGACCGCCTTCCGCCAGTTGTTCGAAAAGAACTTCCGGCACAAATTCCACGCTGCCATTGACAAATATGACATCGAACGGGGCATGCGCGATGCATCCCTCGACCGGAGCGCCTGCCAGAACCTTGGCTTTGCCCGAGGCATAGGCCTCGACGTTTTTTTCGACTTCCTGGTACAAAAGGGCGTCGGGTTCTATGCTGAAGACAGAAGAAGCCAGTGTCGCCAGAACCAAAGTCGAATATCCTGTTCCTGGCGCAAGTTCCAAGATGCGGTCGTCAGGTGCAATTTCCGCCGCCTGCAGCAGACGTGCCAAGATCATGGGCTGCATCAAAGACCGGTCGGAAATCAAAGGGATGTTTTCGTCGAGATAGGCCACGCCCACATGCGTGAAGGGAACAAATAATTCGCGCGGAATCTCGCTCATCGCCACCAAAATACGGGGGTCGGAAACCCGATTGGGGCGCAATTGCCCCTCGACCATGTTGCGACGCGCAGCGGCGAAATCGGGAACGGAGGGCTTCAACATCGCGGTCATGGTTAAACTCCCCAAGAAAACTGTACGACACCCCCTATACAAGCTTGACCCGCACAGCTCAACACCCTAATCTTCCCCCCTTCCCAGTCCCTGCAAGGCGCGGTGGCAGAATGGCGATGTAGAGGACTGCAAATCCTCGAATGCCGGTTCGATTCCGGCCCGTGCCTCCAACTGACTTTCCTGAGACATCCAAGAATGTCCAGAAAGCGTTGAAAAATAAGGGTTACTTGCATTTACCCGTCTGTTAAAATCCGACGAAATTCTAGGGAATTCCCAGCAACTATGGGAAGGCTCGTGGGTATTGGGGGATATATAGATGGCTCTATCAGACGTAAAAATTCGCAACGCGAAACCTGTCGCCAAGACTTACAGACCCATTGACGGAGGAAGCATGTAAGCAACGGTCAAAAGATACGTGCCTTGACCGTTGTTGACATCTTCAGCCGTGAAGCGCTGGCAGTCGAGGTTGGCCAGCGGCTTCGCGGCGAAGACGTCGTAAATGTTCTCAACAAACTTGTCCTACGGCGCGGTGCCCCGAAATATCTCTTTGCAGACAATGGGGCTGAGTTTACGGGAAGGATTATGGATATGTGGGCTTATCACCACAAAGTTCGGATCTACTTCTCTCGACCAGGAAAGCCTACGGACAATGCCTTCATCGAAACGTTCAACGGGTCGCTTCGAGCAGAATGTTTGAATCTTCATTGGTTCAGCAGCTTGCGAGAAGCAAAAGAGATTATCGAGGCGTGGCGACGGGATTACAACGAGAGCCGTCCTCACTCATCTCTTGGCAACGCAACGCCGATCGAATACACTCAGCAGCACAGGAGTTTTACGGATTCTTTACGCTCCCAACCGCCGGAAAACTAAACTTCCCCTTGGCGACAAATTAGGGGTCGGATCAAAAAGCTTAAAGGTCAACTTGCCGCTGGTACATCATTGGGGAGCAGGTCACCAAGTTTTCCTTATTGCGGTTTTGGTTCAGTCATTTTTGCTACTACTCTTGCGGATGTGGAACGCCCATGGCTGTCGATATGAAAACGACGATTCTAGCTACAAGTGATTACTATTTGCCAGGTCACAGGGGAGGCGGGGCAGTGCAAGCAATCAGCAATATGGTTGTGCGCTTGAGTGATGACTGGGATTTTAAAGTAATAACACGTGACCGCGATTTAGGGGATAAAGTTCCCTATGCCAACCTTACTAGCGAAGGGCGACTGTTCGCAATGGGGGATATTTTATATCTTGCTCCTAGAAATCGCTGGCTTCGTCTTATAGGACTTTTTCGAAAGATAGAATTCTCAATTCAATATCATAACAGTTTTTTCTCTCCAGCGTTTACGTTTCCTCTCTTGCTTGCACGCAAGCTGTCTTTAATTCCTAAAAGACCCCTAATTATTGCTCCGAGAGGAGAGTTTTCTTTGGAAGCGCTGCGGTTGAAGTCGGTTAAGAAAAGAATATATATATTGTTGTTAAAATATTTTGGGCTTTGTGATGATGCTCGGTGGCATGTCTCGACCGAAGCCGAAGCCGTCGATGTACGCAAGCAGATGGGGAAATCGGCATTAGTGACTGTTGCTAGGGATTGTTTGCCCTTGCTGGAGTTCCCCATTATCTCCACACGCGCAGAAAAGATAGCAGGGCAGCTTTCTGTCGTTTTTTTATCCCGCATTTGTAGGATAAAGAATCTCGCTTATGCGCTATCGGCGCTTGCCAATTTGAGCGGGCGAGTCCAATTCGATATCTATGGCCCAAAAGAGGATATGGCCTATTGGAGAGAGTGTGATGCTGTCATTCAAGATCTTCCCGAAAATATCGTTGTTCGATATAGGGGGGAGGTTGTGCATGACGAAGTCGTGAATATATTGGGGCGTTACCATTTGTTTTTCTTGCCGACTTTTGGTGAGAGCTTTGGTTTTGTGATTTTAGAGGCGTTACTGGCGGGCTGCCCCGTTCTTATTAGTGATCGCACCCCATGGCAAGAGCTCGGAGAACATGGGGCTGGCTGGAGCATACCTCTTGAGGCACCACGCCAGTTTCGAACAGTTTTGCAGAGTTGTCTTGATATGGATAGTGTGGCCTTTAGCCGGAGATCAGAGCAGGCTCGGGCATTGGGGATAAGATATGTACAAGAGGACATAAGCGTGGCTCAGACCCGCTCACTTTTGAGCGCGACGATTGAGCTTCTGCCTCCCTCTGCACGGCAAATAAATTAGGTATTGGAGAAATAATGAGAATTCTTGTTTTTTCACAATATTTTTGGCCGGAAAGTTTTCGAATTAATGAGCTGGTGAAAAAGCTTGTCAGGAAAGGACATCTTTTGACCGTTCTGACGGGCAAGCCCAATTATCCGGGTGGAAAAATATTTCCCGGATATAAGGCGGCTGGCATCGCATACGAACAGTATGAAGGGGCTGCCATCGTGCGGGTGCCCCTTGTTCCAAGGGGCGGCGGTTCGGCACGTGGTTTGTTTCTCAATTACCTGTCGTTTGTTTTTTCTGGCTTCGTGTATGCTCCTTTTATCCTCAGAAGGAGGAAGTATGACGTGGTCTTTGTATACGCTCTTTCGCCGTTATTACAGGCGTTGCCTGCCATCTTTCTTTCTTGGCTTCATCGGGCTCCCTTGGTTGTCTTTGTACAGGATCTGTGGCCCGAAAGCCTGTCGGCAACTGGATTTATACGCAATCGACATATTCTGAATATCGTTGAGGTTCTTGTTCGTTATATCTATCGGCATGCGGACTTAATTTTGATTCAGTCGGAAGCGTTTCGGGTACCAATATCACGACTTGTTGTAGATAGAGAAAAAATCCATTATTACCCGAACTC
>CAIXLI010000073.1 GCA_903920205.1 uncultured Pseudomonadota bacterium | reverse complement strand
TGCCTTCGTCATCAAGCAATCCTCCTTGCAAATCAACGGGATTACTCAACGAATCATTCTTTCCTTACTCCCTCGTTAACTCAGTCGATTGCCCTAAATAGGGGGCGGGCTGTCCTTCGTCAATTTATCATTCCGTGGTGTGCGAACGCGGAATGACAAAAAGGTGGGATTAATAATAAAATGGGGTTGTTTGTTGGGCAGGCTGCATGCTATCGGCTGGCTATCAATCGTTATATTTTTATGGGCGTTTTACTGTGTCGTTTTTTTCATCGTTAGTTTCGGATTTAATGCGCGTGAAACAAGATCAGGATGCGCACCAGAGCGTGATTATAGCGGAGCGAGTTCATGGGGAAGGCTTTTTCCAGCATACGGGAAACCAGCACGTTATTGTTCAACACACTCTGGATGGATCGATGGTAACGCAGTATGAGTATTCTGATGAGCCGCCAAAATCCAATATACAGGTGCATTCTTCATTGGAACATCCTTCCTTGCTCCCGTTTCGTGATTTGGGGAGAAAACTCGTGCAAGATAAGAGGCGAAGTGCCTCCCTGCCATTGATGCAATCGGTTACCGCTGTCGGCATGCCTTTTTGTGACGAGTACGGGTTCATGTATCGTCGAGATGTCAAGTCGTTGACCGATACGGTGGTTTCTCTTGGCAATATTGGGCTGGCGCTTGATCCCCATTTTCAGTTAAGGCCGATGGATTTAAGACAAGGGCGGGACTTCCTTGATCCGAAGAACAATTTCAAGACGGACGTTCTTATGATCGCGATGATCGCTGGAGCGGATCATGTGGAACGCAAACCTTATAGGGGGAAGCGGGAGATGCCCAATGCATTGCTACAAAGCCCCTACGAAAAGGGGATGGAGTGTTGGCGCGAGGCGACCATGAGGATTCGTCCGAAAGTCGTTTTTTCATATTTTGGAACAGGGCAGGATATCAAGGGGAGCGATTTTCTTGATAGTCTTGACTATATTTCTGGCCCTTACTGCCCTGATGCCACGGGGCTTGCGCGGATGTGTCACATACGTCAGGACTTTGCGGAGGAGCACGGCCTTTGATTGAGGGGGCTGCGTTCTCTCCGCGCCTCTTGGCACGCCCGTTGCAATACCCTTGGGACAGGAACAAGGAGATACGCAATTGGGCACGCAGATTTCTATCGCAAAATCGATCAATTCAGTTGTAGATCAATTGGATAGCGCTGGAGCGTCGTCGCGGGTCATCAATGCGATTCAAAGCGCGGCGTCCAAGACGGGCGTCGATTTTTCCTATCTGATGAACAAGGCGTCGCAGGAGAGCAGTTTTGACCCTTCGGCGAAGGCCACGGCCAGCAGTGCGACGGGGTTGTTCCAGTTTACCAGCCAGACTTGGCTACATATGGTCAAAACCTATGGCGATCAGTATGGGCTTGGCACTTATGCGGCGCAGATTTCGGAGGAGGCCGGTGGGCGTCTGATTGTCAGCGATCCCGCCGCGCGGCAGGCGATTTTGGCTTTGCGCAAGGATCCGCAAGTTTCGGCGGAAATGGCGGGGGAGCTGGATAAGGAAAATGCTGCCGCGTTGACGCAAAAAGTGGGCGGCAAGATCGGTAGCACCGAACTTTATCTGGCGCATTTTCTGGGCGCGGGCGGGGCGAGCAGTTTCATTCGCCAGATGCGCAGCAATCCGACGGTCGCCGCCGCCGATGTGTTGCCGACCGCCGCCGCTGCTAATCCTTCTGTTTTTTACGCCAAGGACGGGCAGAAACGTTCTGTGCAGCAGATTTATCAACACTTTGCTCAGAAATTCGATAGCGGTTCGACCCAGATGGCGAGCGCGACGACGAAATCCGTTTCTCCGCGTTCGGGGGGGATATCCCTTGCCTCCGCTTCCGGCAACGGGATTGCGGTTAATTTGGCGAATTTGATGCCGACGGCGACGGCGGCGACTTCTTCGGCGACATCAGCTTATAACGCGATTGCGGCGGTTCGTTCTGCGACAAATGCCAGCGCGATGACCCTTGCGTCCGCCAACGGATCGACTTTGTTCAATGCGATGCTGTTGGGGCAGGCGCAAAGCGCGGGGATGACCATTCCTTCGCCGCTTGCCGCACTTAACCAGCAAGACGACAGCAAGAAGAAGAACGCCTATGCGGTGCTGTCGGCGGTAGCGTAGTTTCCGAGGGATAGGGTGGGAATCAACCTTCGGAAAGTTTCATGCGGGTGATTTTCAGAGTTTGTACTGATGCAATTCTCCGCATCGTGGCGCCCATGTTGGATAGTCTTTTCCCACAATGATATAGCGAATAACTGTGCTCTTTTGGTTGCGCTCTGTGTTGTGGAAGACGCCTTCAACCTCAATCTGATAGGCCGAATTCCCTTTGTTCTGTGGAACATCAAAATTTTTACCCTGTATCGCATCACCTTTTTGCGCATACATGGAGGCGATCACGGCGTTAGTTGCCTTTTCGGAAGGGGCCTTGCCGGAGCAATGCGCAAGAAGCCCCATGCTTGTTGCAACGAAAGCCAAAATTCTCGTGTTTTTATTCAAAGGCATGAGGGCACCGCTTTTATAAATACATTAATAATTCTCTGAAAATTTTATAGCGAGAAGGGATGTTTGCTGTCAACAACGCTAAATAGTTTCAGGGCTCTATCAGCATGTTTTTCGCGGGAAAGCGCGAACATTTTGGCTGTCGAGGCGTTACCTGACCATCAGAAAGAACCCTGTGGCGGCGAAGGCGAAGCCGAGGAGTTTGGACAAGGTCAGGGTTTCTGAGAAAAATAAGAGGCCGATGATGGAAATAAGCGCGAGGCCTAGCGTGCAGAAAAGGGGCGAGTAGAGGGAGATGGGGGCTCCGAGAGAGACTCCTTGCACAAAGAAGTAATCGGCGAGGGCGATGGTGACGCCTGCCCCTATGATCGCGAAGAGGATCGTTTTGTTGGCGAAGACGGCCGGAGGTGTGCTTGTTTTTTGCGAGACAAAAATGATGGCTGTTGTCAGAAGGGCTACGACATAAAAAGAAAAGGTGACCAAGGGCGCGGGGAGTTTATCGCCCAGAACTTTCAGGCATGCCACATGCGCCGCCCATGAGAAGGCGGCGAGGATTAGGCAGGTCAGCCAGGACATGGGGTTCCTTTCAGCGGTGGGCGTTTAGTGAAAGTTTTTTGGCAAAAAAACAAATAGGATTCCGCATAAATTTTCTTTCGCGCAATGACGGGGGATTTTTGAGGGGTGGTGGTTGAATAGACATGGGGGGTCAGAGATTGTACGGAGGTTTGTTCCAGCCCTTCGGCGAGAGGGTAAAGATTTCGGCACCGGTTTCGGTGACGCCGATGGTGTGTTCGAATTGGGCGGAGAGGGATTTGTCTTTGGTGACCGCCGTCCATCCGTCGGAGAGGACTTTCACGTCGTATTTTCCGGCGTTAACCATCGGCTCGATGGTGAAGATCATGCCTTGTTGCAAGACGGTGCCGTGACCCGGGCTTCCATAGTGCAGGACGGAGGGCTGGCAGTGGAAAATCTTGCCGATGCCGTGACCGCAGAAATCGCGCACGATGGAAAAATTCGCGGCCTCGGCGTGGCGTTGGATGGCGTGGCCGACATCGCCTAAGGTCGCGCCGGGTTTGACCGCCGCGATGCCCAGCATCAGGCATTCGTAAGTGATATCGACCAACCGCCGCGCTTTGATGCTGACTTTGTCGCCTATGCAGAACATGCGGCTGGTGTCGCCGTGCCAGCCGTCGAGCGTAGGCGTGACGTCGATATTGACGATGTCGCCTTCTTCCAGCTTTTTATCGCCCGGGATTCCGTGACACACGACGTGATTGATCGACATGCAGGTTGAGCGCGGATAGCCGCGATAGCCCAAGGGGGCGGAGATTCCGCCGTGTTCTTGCGTGTATTTTTCGCACAGCTCGTCCAGATCGCCAGTGCGTGCGCCCAGGACGACGAAGGGGGTTATGTAATCCAACAGTTCCGCCGCGAGGCGTCCCGCTTGGCGCATGGAGGCGAAGTCTTCCTCGCCGTGGAGGTGGATGGTGTCCGCGTCTTCCTGGTCGTGCCGACGGTCTTGCATCAGATCGAGCCGCCAGGTTTGAAATTAACCTGAATGCCCATTTTTTCCATTTGTCCCATCGTTGTGGCGAGGCCGCTTTGTGTTGCAGAGGCCAGCATCGCCTGACCGTATTCCGTCGGCGAACGGCTAGAGGTTGTTTTTTCCGCCATCAATAAATTCATAAGAATACCCGGAAGTCCGCCGTCTTCGGGCTTGCCGCTGCGGATGCCTTCGTCTTGGCGGGCTTTCGGCCCCCAGAAGAGTTCGGTGACGCGTTGGTCGCCCGATCTTTTCTTTTTCTTTTTGCGGATGGGAAGGCCGGTGTCTTCGTCAATCTCTTCCTTCTCGCCTTCGTCGTCCCATTTGCAGTCTTGCCAGTCGATATAGAGGAAGTCTTGTATCGCGCTGGACATAAACGGAAGGTTCACCAGAAGGTCGCGGAACATTTCGGCGGCGGCGAAGATCGCTTCTTCTTCCAGCTTTTTGACTTCGGCTTTTTGTTCGTCTGTTTTTAAACCTTTGCGAGCCGCTATGACGGGCGTCAGGCAGTTATCCTTCAGACGCTTGGCCCACTCCATCGCTTGGTCGCCGCGCTCGGGTTCGTTGTTGTCCTTGTACAGGTCGCCTAGCGTGCGCAATCTTTTGACAAGACATTCCGACCAGTACCACCAGTCGTTGAAAGGAGCTTTTTGACTATAATTTTGAGCCATAGAAATAATGGGGCTAGGGGTTGGCGTTTGTTCTTTATGGAGCGGCGAATTGTACACCGTCAACTTGAAAACTCTAAGAATTTACCAAGGATGGCTAAAAATTCTCTGTTCTTTGCGAAAAATCTGTTTTTTAGTTTGAAAATAATGTGTTCTTGCGGATGCGGCTGGCCATTCGCCCTTAATAAGATTTGTCATTCCGTGACGCGGCAACGCTTTTTGCGTTGGCGCGAACACGGAACCAAGACGGCTTTTCAGGGAGCATCAGCGTGAATGGTTAGATGTAAAGGTTCCGTTTGTCAGGATCTTGCGGCGATTATTATGCGCGGACATTGCTTGTGGGGAAGCACGCTGGGTTCCGTGTTTATGCTTCGCACGCCACGGAATGACGAGGGAGAGCTTTTATTCGACGCGTCCGGCGCCGCGCAGGAATCGGCAGTTTTGTTGCATCCATCGGGTGCGGCCTTCGGGGTCGTGGCGGCGGGGTTCGCCGTGGCGCAGGAGGTCTTCGCGGGGGGGGCGTTCGTCGCCCATTTCTTCGCGTTCCAAAAGTTTCACTAAGGCTTCAGGTAAGCGCCCATGTTCGGGGTGGCCGCTGCCGATGCCCTGGGATTCGTCTTCGTCGCCACGGAATAATGTTTCGGCGGTGGCGTTGGGAAATTTACTCATCCACGGCGATTTCAGCAATTTTTGCATGTCTATGGAAAGCCAAGGCAGGGTTTTCAACGTTTCGTGGAACAAGACGACAAACCCGCTGATCGTGCGTTCGTCATGCAAGTGCGCGTGGGGAACGGAGTCCGTCGGCGTTTCGGCTTGGTCGAGCAGGGTGTGAATGCGG
>CAIXLI010000072.1 GCA_903920205.1 uncultured Pseudomonadota bacterium | reverse complement strand
AGACTCACTCGGTACGGCTAGGCAGTTACAACTATTCTTTATTTTCATTTTCATTTTCCTTGGCTACAGGCTGTGGGCGTTATAGTTAAACAGAGTATGTTTAGGGGCTTAACTTTTTTGCCTTCCTCCTTGTCCCCGCCTCCCCAACAGCCTATATAAAACCTACGCATTCAGGAGATTGCCATGTCCGACCCGTTTCTCGCCCAACGCCTTTCCAAAGTTAAAGCTTCGCCCACGCTGGGCATCACTCGTCTTGCGCAGGAGCTCAAGGCGCAGGGTAGGGATGTCATTGCTCTTGCGGCGGGGGAGCCCGATTTTGACACGCCTGATTTTATCAAAGAAGCGGCCTATGCCGCGATCAAAGCAGGTCAGACAAAATACACCGCCGTCGATGGTACGCCAGTTCTGAAGCAAGCGATCATCGCTAAATTCTCGCGCGAAAACGGATTGACCTATAAACCCAGCCAAATCTCCGTCGGCACGGGCGGCAAGCAAGTCATCTTCAACGCCCTGATGGCGACCGTCAGCGCGGGGGACGAAGTGATTATCCCGACGCCTTACTGGGTTTCTTATCCCGACATGATCAATCTCGCCGAAGGCACGCCCGTCTTCGTGGCAACGACGGCGGCGCATAATTTCAAACTGAATCCGGCCGATCTGGAACGCGCCATTACGCCGAAAACAAAATGGCTGATTTTGAATTCGCCCAGTAATCCCTCTGGCGCGGCCTATGCGCGCAGCGAACTGCGGGCTTTGGCAGAAGTTCTTCTGCGCCATCCGCAGGTGTGGATTCTGTGCGATGATATGTACGAACATCTGGTCTATGATGATTTCGATTTTTTCACGCTCGCGCAGGTCGAACCCGCGCTCTATGACCGCGTCCTGACCGTCAACGGCGTGTCCAAAGCTTACAGCATGACAGGCTGGCGCATCGGCTATGCAGGTGGCGCGGAAATCCTCATTAAAAAGATGGGCGAAATCCAAGGCCATTCCACTAGCAACCCCTGTTCCATCAGCCAAGCGGCAGCAGTCGCGGCCTTGAACGGGCCGCAGGAATTTTTGAAAGATTGGGTTAAGACGTTCCAAGAGCGCCGCGATCTGGTGGTCGAACTTCTAAATCTTGTCCCGGGCATCTCTTGCCCCAAACCCCAAGGTGCGTTTTATGTCTATCCCAGCTGCGCAGGCGTGATCGGCAGCAAGACGCAGGACGGCAAAATCATCGCCACCGACGACGACTTTGCCACCTATCTTCTGCAAAGCGAAGGCGTCGCGGTGGTGCAAGGCTCCGGCTTTGGGCTTAGCCCCGCCTTCCGCATCTCTTACGCAACCTCGACCGATGCGCTGCGCGAAGCTTGCACGCGCATCCGCCGCGCCTGCGAAAATCTCTCAGGCGTTACGGATAAGGCAGCGTAAATGGACATTCCTTCGGCTGTGCTGCCGACGCGTTACGGCAATTTCGACCTGCAAATCTTTGCCGACGCCGACGGTGTGGAGCACATGGCCTTGGTCAAAGGCTCGCCTGTCGACGATTGTCTTGTGCGCCTTCATTCCGAATGCGCGACGGGCGATATTCTGGGCTCGCTGCGCTGCGACTGCCGCGACCAATTGGAAACCTCGATGGCGCTGATCGAAAAAGCGGGGGTTGGCCTTTTGATCTATCTGCGCGGTCACGAAGGGCGCGGCATCGGCCTCGGCAACAAAATCCGTGCCTATGCTCTGCAGGAGCAGGGGCTGGATACGCTCGACGCCAATACCCATCTCGGTTTCGCCCATGACGAACGCGTCTATGGCGCGGCGGTAGATATTCTGAAACATTTCGGCCTGAAAAAAGTGCGCCTTCTCACCAACAACCGCGATAAAATCACCGCGCTGGAGCAAGCCGGAATAGCAGTCACCGAACACGTCCCCCTTTGGACCGCCACCAACCCTCACAACGAAAAATACATCGCCACTAAACGGGGACGGATGGGGCATATTTAAGAGGGGTTAAATAACCGCTTCATCAGCAGATACTTTGGGTACATATTTTCTTGTTGGAATTTGAGCGGCATTCTCAGGCCACTGTCCCTCCCTTTCAGGGGCAAGAACGTCGCGCAAGCCTAACTTTTCGGCAGCTTTGCTGAAGAGGAGCAGCGCTCGTTTCTCCCTCTGCCTAACGGTTTCGGGGTGACACCCTAGTTGTTCCGCAATTTCCTCAGGCTCTAAAGCATATTCCCGCCCGATACCAAATCTCAGCCGCAGAACATCTCCATGCTCGGATTTCAGCGTTTCTAGAACAGCCGCGATTAACCCTTCACCAGCCTTTTCGACAAGAACATCGCTTGGATTTAGCGCGGATGGGTCGGCGATACGGCTGATCAGCGTTTCACGAGCAGCACCCCTCAAGGGCTGGTCAACACTGACAACTTTGGGCGGCGTTTTTTTGATAATGTCTTTGACTTGTGCAACGGACATTCCTATTTCCTGCGCCAACTCATTGTCGTTGGGAGATCGCCCATGAGTCGAAAAGAAGCGATCTTGATGATAGCCCATCCTCGCTATGGCTTGTTGATTTTTCTGAGGTCCCATGATGGGGAGTCGAACAGTATCCAACGCTTTTTTAATTTTTGCATCAATCCAAGCCCCCGCATAAGACGAAAACTTTCCAGAATTGATCCTGTGTCCTTCGACTGCACGCATAAGGCCAGTATTGCCTTCCTGCACCAAATCTTGAAGCGACATTCCAAGATCTTTGTATTTTCTGGCGATTGAAATCACTAAGCGTAGATTGGCTTCGATTATTTCTTGTTTTGTTGTCAAAAGCACTTTTTTATTTTTTCGAATTAAGGCCACGATACCCTGATGTTCGGAAAGAGAGGTTCTCTCTCTCTGGGGGGCGGCGTCCGTTAATGTAGGCGTTTTTTGCTTCGTCAACGCGATAAGTTCAGCGGCGATATTATCAAGTGCAGCGTCATTAAGGCGCAGTCCGCTCATAATGTTCGCTGCCAATGTTTGACGTTTTCTACAAAGATCGGAAGCTTGCTTGCTGTTGCTTTGAAGCGCGAGAATTTCCAAACATTCTGCCGCTATGCCGCCGGCGGCCTTGCGCTGCGCCTTGACCGTTCCGCGTTGTTTTTGGCTTTTTGGTGACGACACCGATTGATCGGCGTTGTCGAATAGGCCTTCCACAGGGATATCTTCGGTAACCCCTTGGACATAAACATGATGGCGGATCGTCCGTTTGCCGTCTGCCATATCTTTATAAAGCGCCCCGATTTTTTCGAGCGTATGAGAAATCGACAACAATCCAAGAAGTAGGGCGGCTCTGGAGTCTTGGATGGTTTGAGCATGAGTCCCTTCTTGCTCGGTGGACAAAAGCGGCGCCTTAACTATCATGTTGCTTATGTCGTCTGGGTGCCGAACCATAAAAAGTTCTTCGTTAAAATGATTGCAAGTTTAAGTGTTATCCAGACTACTTGATTTTCTCCCCCACGTCCTTGGTTAAAATACTTTCAAGGGGCGGTTTTTTTAAAAAATGGCGAGAAAACGCTATTTCTTGCGTCCCCATGAAAAAATGCGAGGCGCGGAAAAAGCTCCTTAAGGGCAGGGGGATTTGGCTTAGGCTGTGGGATAGCCTCGTCGATTGAGGGCTTTCCTTCCGCGCAATCGTGAATTAAGCTTTGCCGTATGAGAATCTTTTCAGGTGTTTCTGGGATCGTTATCCTCGCCCTCGTGCTGTCGTTCATCTTTTCGAACCAGCAAGAGACGACTGTGGGGTTGTGGCCTCTTAAAGGCTCTTTGGACGCGCCTTTGTATATGGTTGGGCTCGCGCCTTTGGGGGTTGGGCTTGTTTTCGGAAGTTTCTTAAGCTGGGTAAGCGGCATGAAACACCGCCTGCGTGCGCGGCAATTGAACAAGGAATTGGTTGCCTTAAGCGACAAAATAGGTGATTTGCAGAAAAAGGCCGTCGTCCAAAACGCGAAGGTCAAACCCCATCTTCCCTTCTGGAGGCGTTAAGCATGAACCCCGTTTTCTGTGCTGTAGACACGCCCGACCTCGCAGGCGCGGAGAAGCTTATCGACTCTCTCCAAGGCCATGTTGGAGGCATCAAGCTTGGGCTGGAGTTCTTCATGGCGCATGGCATGGCGGGCTATAGCGTTATTGCAATCAAGGGCTTGCCGATCTTTCTTGATGTGAAGCTCCACGATATTCCCAACACGGTCGCGGGCGCGGTCGCGTCTCTGTTGCCCCTGCGTCCGGCCTTTATGACGATCCACGCCTCCGGCGGTGCTGCGATGATGCGGGCGGCGGCAGAGGCGGCGGCTAAGGCGGGGGCGGAACGTCCTAAGCTCCTCGCGGTTACGGTTTTGACCAGCCTCGACGGCGGCGACCTTGCCGATGTCGGACAGGACGCGGACACCTTGCGGCAGGTCGTGCGTCTGGCAAAATTGGCGCAAGCAAGCGGCATGGACGGCTGCATCTGCTCGCCCGAAGAAATCCCCGCTTTACGCGCTGCGCTCGGCAAGGATTTTATCCTGATGGTTCCCGGTATTCGCCCCGATTGGGCGGCGGCGAACGATCAGAAACGCGCCATGACTCCGCGTCAGGCGTGTGATGCGGGCGCCACCTATCTCGTCATCGGTCGCCCCATCACTAAGGCGCAAGACCCCGCCCAAGCGGCGCAGCGCATCGAATCGGAATTGGCTTGACCGTTCAGGTCAAAATATGCGGCTTGCGCGATGCGGCCTCGGTCGCCGCCGCCGTCGAAGGCGGGGCGCGTTATGTCGGCTTTGTCTTTTACCCAAAATCCCCGCGCGTTGTGGATGCGGAAACGGCAGCCGCTTTGATCGCGCCGCTTCCTCCCTCGGTGATCTCCGTTGGTCTGTTCGTCGATCCTTCTGATAATGATGTCCTGCGCGTGTTGCGTATCGCCCCTTTGCGCATGATCCAACTGCATGGCAGCGAAACGCCCGAACGCGTCGCCGCCGTCAAACGCCTCACAGGACTTCCCGTCATCAAAGCCGTAGGCATTGCTTCGCGGCAGGATATCTTGGCGGCGCGACTTTATGAAAGCACAGCCGATCTTTTACTTCTGGACGCCAAGCCATCCGCAGGGGGCTTGCCGGGCGGCAATGCGGCGGTTTTTGACTGGTCTTTGCTGAAAGATGAAGTCTTTGCCAAGCCATGGCTGCTAGCGGGCGGGCTGAACGAAGCGAATAGCGAATCCGCTGTGGCGGCGACCGGTGCAAGCATTCTCGACGTCTCTTCGGGCGTCGAAGCGGGCGTGGGGCAAAAATCCCCTGCAAAAATAAAGGCTTTTTTGGCTCAGGCCCGAAAAATAGAAACCTGTTGTTAACCGAACTGCGCGACAATACGCAGTTATCGCGGTTCAGGTTCGGCTTTGACAAACAAAGGCTTGTTAAAGCTTCGGCTGCGGCAGGCAAAACCCTTTTCCTCTCGTGAGAAATCAATGCGCGTCTGGGAATTCGAAGATAAAAACGCCATGCCCTCAGATCTTGTTCGGGAACAGGATTTCATTCTGCGCGTTCGTCGCATGCAAAGGTTGGGCATGCCGTGCCTTGTTCTCAATTTTACCCTCGACGCGATCCCGACTTTGACCAAAGACCACGCGGCATTGGAAGAGGCGCAGAAGAAGCTTCAGTCCTTCGCGGCTTCCACAAGCGGCGCTTATTTTGAAATGTCGAACGGCGATGCCTTCCTTGTGTGGGAACACCCGGGCGAGGCGCGGATCATATCTGATCGGGCGATCGATGCGGCTTTGGCTCCCTACAAAAACAACACAAACCTGTTTCTTTTAACTTATCGGATGCCGGAAAACTACGCGCTCTTACGCGAACGGGCCAATTACTATGTCGAAGCGGTGCGCGCGAGGACGACCATGGGCGGCACACCCGATAAGGTCGACGAGTCGAGCGGTCATCTGACGGCGAAGAATGTCGATCAGATCGAACATCTTTTGGGCGAAGTGGACGTGCGTCGTTACGGGCGCACGCAAAGCATCTACCGCAATACGGCGGGCGTTTGGACGACGGTAGCCGAAGAATATTTTATCAGCTTCGAAGACTTGCGCCGCGAGCGTTTTCCCAAGCTGGAAGTTGTGCGGTCGGAGCATTTTTTCTTTGCCATCTGCACGCTGCTTGATCAAAAATTGTTGAGCGCGCTGACCAATTCTTATGAATTGATCGCCGGACGCATGATTAATTTGAATTTGTCCATCCCTTCGATCATGGGTTCCGTCTTTGCCCAATTTGTGCGCCGGGTACCGCATGACCAGCGTCACCTGATCGGCTTTGAATTGCATCGCGGCGATTTGTTGCAGGATTTATCGTTGACGCTTAGCGCAATCGATATTTTGAAACACGAAGGCTTCCGCGTCGCGCTCGACAGCATAACCCCGAATATGGTCGAGTATATCAATCTCGACAAGTTCGCGGTCGACCGGATTAAAATCAACGCGTCCAAGGATCGCGTCGCGCAGCTTGCCGATCCCGCCATTCGCAAAGGGATAGAACGCCTGCCGTCGGAGAAACTGATTTTCTTCCGTTGCGACAATGACCGCGCGTTCTCAATCGGGCGCGAACTCGGTGTCTCGCTCTTTCAGGGATGGCTGATCGACGACCTTACCTCGAAGAAAAGCTAGACGAAGGACTGAAGCGCGCTGGTAAGGCTGTCCGCTGTGGTGCCGTTCGTTACGGCGTTAAGATAGGACGCCAGGGCTGAAGCTGTCGCCGCGCCGCCCACTTCGCCTCTGAGCATCGCGTTGGCGTAGGTTTGCGGCGAAGCCGTCGTTTTATATTGCGCCTTATAGGTTGTCCCCGAATAAATGCCGAATTCGTAGGGCGTATCCTTCTTGGTAGCATTATCCGCATAAAAGACTTTGACGACATATTTCCCTGTCTTTGCGGTAAGGCCCTTGGTCGTCGTCAATTCCTGATAGGCTTTCTGCTGCGCAGGGGTGCCGTAGTTGTCGGCGATGACAAAAGAGCCCGTGCTGTTCATCAGCTGCGCGCGAAGTCCCGTCGTATTTTTTGTCTTCGACGTTTTAAAGCCGAATTTCAGGTTGTCGCCTTGTTGCAACGTAAAGGAATAATAATCCGTATGGTCGGCGCTAGTCAGCGAGCTAAAAACGTCAAGCATGGATTTGTCTTGCTGCAGCCAGCCGATATTGACCGCCGTCGCCGCAGTGCCGGTGATTTTGTTGTAATCCGCATGGGTATACAGTTGAGCGTCGGTGGCCGGTGTGACCGATCCGGCTGCTGTGTTATCGTAGGGCTGCGCCGCGACTTTATTCTTGTAAACGACGGCATAACTATTGCCGGAATAAAGCTGCATGCTGTAGTCAAGGTTCTTCGTCGTATTGGCGCCACGGGCGTAGGTTACCTTGACCGAGTAATCACCGGACAAGGCCGTCAGCCCAACGCCGGAAGTAAGATCGGTGTATTTGGCTCTTTGATAGGCATTGCCAGCGCTATCGGCAACAATGCCACCAGTGCTGTTGTATAAGACCACGCGCGCCGCATTGGACTTCGATGTCGTTTGAAAATCGAGCTTGATGTTTCCGCCCGAAAGCGAAAAGTTGTAAAATTCCGACGTATCGCTGCCGGTCAGGGTGCTGCTGACCTGAAGGCTTGTGCCTTGCTGTTCTGTGGCGCTGATCGTCAGCGAAGGCGAACCCGGCAGACCCGTGACGGGCGTTGCAATGGCAGTATAGGTTCCTGCCTCCAGATTCAACCCTCCCTGCACCCATAAAGCAAAGGCCGCCTGTTGTTCCGTTGTGCCTTGGTTGTCGGCGATGATGGTGTTCGATCCATCGTACAACTGGAAGTGCGTCATGGCTTCCGTGACAAAATTGCTGAAGGATTGCGACAGGCTTGTCACGCCCATTTCTGCCGTAAAGGTTGTGGAAACCGCAGCGCTAGACTCCAAGCCCTTATCGCTGACGGAGATGGTCGAGCTTGTCTCGTTCAGATTGCCGATATTGATGGCTTGTGCCGCAGTCTCATTCTTCTTGTGCGACGTATTAACGTTATACGTCGTCAAGGAAGCATCGGCGCTTACCGACGATGAAACAATCGAATACGTCATCAAAGAACCCCACGGGATCGAACCCACATCTTAAGTCCTAAGTCTACCACGAGTGGCCTTAAGAGTAAATTAAAGCGCGCATCGCGCCGGATCGATGGGCCGGACGGAAGAAATAGTAGCTTCTAATGTCTTAAAATTCTTTGTTATTTCAGCCTGGTCGTGACCGGAACCAGGGCAATCGACTGAGTTAACATGCGATCACATTGT
>CAIXLI010000071.1 GCA_903920205.1 uncultured Pseudomonadota bacterium | reverse complement strand
GGGTATTTGCCTTCGTCATCAAGCAATCCTCCTTGCAAATCAACGGGATTACTCAACGAATCATTCTTTCCTTACTCCCTCGTTAACTCAGTCGATTGCCCTAATCAGTATTCTTGGCGTCATAATTATTCAGTTTCACGCGCCTAATAGACGACCCATCTTGTTGTCGGGCGGTGGGAGGAGCTGCGCGGAGCGCGTGTGTCTTGCTCAAAGACTCTGCCCGACCGGTCCTGTGACGACACGTCTTTTTCGAGTTGTTCCTCCCCGTCTTTCCCGACAAGAAAAAGGTTTCCCCGCTTGCCCCTGAAGTCAAAGCAAGGTAAACAGAATCCGCCTTAAGCCGCGACAAAGTCGCGCTTGCTCTGTAAACATCAAAGGCTTTGCTCTCATGAATATCCATGAATATCAGGCGAAAAGTCTGCTCAGAAAATACGGCATCGCCGTCCCGAACGGCAGCGTGGCGTTCACGCCAGCCGAAGCGGTCAAAGTCGCTACGGCTCTGGCGGTTGATGTGAAAGAGCCTGTCTGGGTCGTCAAAGCGCAGATTCACGCAGGCGGCAGAGGTAAAGGCGGTGGCGTCAAGGTCGTAAAAACGCTTGAAAACGTCGAAGCCGAAGCCAAGCGCATGATCGGCATGAACTTAGTCACCCATCAAACGGGGGCGCAGGGGAAAAAGGTTCAGCGCGTCTATGTCGAAGAAGGCTGCGACATCAAGCGCGAGCTTTATCTGGGCCTGTTGATCGACCGCGCCACAAGCCGCGTGACGATTATGGCCTCGACCGAAGGCGGGATGGAAATCGAAGAAGTCGCCGCCAAGACCCCCGACAAAATCTTGAAGGTGGCGATTGATCCCGTCACCGGCCTGCAACCCTATCACGCGCGTCAAATCGCGTTTGGTCTGGGGCTGAAGGACAAACAGATCGGCAAATGCGTCAGCTTTTTGCAGGTGATGTATACGGCTTTTGTCGAACTCGATTGCTCGATCGTTGAAATCAATCCGTTGGTCGTCACGGGCAAAGACACAGTTGTTGCCCTCGATTGCAAAATGGCGTTCGACGACAACGCGTTGTTCCGCCATCCTGACATCGAAGAAATGCGCGACGAGTCCGAAGAAGATCCCGCCGAGACGCTCGCCGGAAAAAGCGGTCTGAACTACGTCAAACTGGACGGCAGCATCGGCTGCATGGTCAACGGCGCGGGTCTGGCGATGGCGACCATGGATATTGTCAAACTTTATGGTGGCTCGCCCGCCAACTTTTTAGATGTCGGCGGAGGGGCGACCAAGGAACGCGTTACGACGGCGTTCAAAATTATCCTGTCCGATAAGAACGTGAAAGGCATCTTCGTCAATATCTTCGGTGGCATCATGCGGTGCGACATCATTGCCGAAGGGATTATTGCGGCGGCGAAGGAAGTGCGCTTGCAGGTTCCCCTCGTCGTGCGTCTGGAAGGCACGAATGTCGATCTGGGCAAGAAAATCCTCGCCGAGAGCGGCTTGCCGATTTTGTCGGGAGACAACCTCGCCGATGGAGCGGAAAAGATCGTCAAAGCCGTCGCCAACAAAGCCGCGTAAGGAAAATCCCTATGGCTGTACTCGTCAATAAAGATACCAAAGTCATTTGTCAGGGCTTCACCGGCTCGCAGGGCACATTCCATTCCCAGCAAGCCATCGCCTATGGCACGCGCATGGTCGGCGGCGTGACTCCTGGCAAAGGAGGTTCCTCGCATCTCGATCTGCCCGTGTTTGACACGGTTCAGGGAGCCAAGGACAAGACGGGCGCGAACGCCTCCGTGATCTATGTCCCGCCGCCTTTCGCGGCGGACGCCATTTTAGAAGCCGCGGCGGCGGAGATTCCCTTGGTGGTGTGTATCACCGAAGGCATCCCCGTTCTGGACATGGTCAAGGTCAAACGCGCCTTGCAGGGCAGCAAAACGCGCCTGATCGGGCCGAACTGCCCGGGCATTATCACGCCGGGTGAATGCAAAATCGGCATTATGCCCGGGCATATTCACAAGCGCGGCAAAATCGCCATCGTTTCGCGTTCCGGCACGCTGACTTATGAAGCGGTCGCGCAAACGACGGCGGTCGGTTTGGGGCAAACCACCTGCATCGGCATCGGCGGCGATCCCGTCAACGGTACGAATTTCATCGAATGCCTCGACATGTTCCTGCGTGACGAAGAAACCCAAGGGATTCTGATGATCGGCGAAATCGGCGGCAGCGCCGAAGAAGAAGCCGCAGAGTTTTACAAGGCCGCAAGGCGCAAAAAACCTCTCGTCGGATTTATTGCCGGAGTCACGGCTCCCCCGGGACGCCGCATGGGACACGCGGGCGCGATCATCTCCGGCGGCAAAGGTACTGCGGCGGATAAAATCGACGCGATGCGTTCGGCGGGAATCCTCGTCGCCGACAGCCCTGCGGCGCTCGGCACTGCGATGTACAAGGCGATGACGGCGTAAAAATCATGGAGCTTCGCCACACGCATAGAATTTTCGTGCCGAATCCTTTGGCGCAAGGGGCCAACGTCTCCGCAACTCCCGATCAAGCCCATCATCTGCTGAATGTCTTGCGTCTGCGCTCCGGCGATGTCTTGCGTCTGTTCAACGGGCGCGATGGCGAATATCGCGGAGAGGTAGAATCCACGGGCAAGAAGACGATAGAGATAAAAGTGCATGAGCAAATCAGGCCTCAACAAGCCGAACCTGATTTATGGTTGTGCTGCGCTCCGATCAAGAAAGCGCATTTCGACACGATGATCGAAAAAGCGACCGAGCTTGGCGTCAGCGAAATTCAACCCTACAAATAATGTTAATCCAATTAGAATAATCAATGTAATTGTATTGTATTCTTCGAAAATTTCTTCTGAATTGCAAATTATCAAAATTAAAAATGCTATCGCTTGCAAAAACGATCTGACCTTCCAACAATACTTATTTTAATCTCCTATATCTTGCTTACTAGCATATTACCCATTCAAAAATCCAAATAAGAAAAAAGCAAATTCATTTCTATTCACACCAACAATAACTACTCTTTTGACAATCAAAGTCCAAAAGAAAAACGGAGATATATCAGCTAATATTATAGTTTAAAATAACCTTGATTCCAACTTAAATATTTCGTGATGAATATCATTGAAAAGAAAATTGCACAAATTATACAAATTATGTCCATTATTAGTGCTTCCTTTGCATGTAAAACCACCTGCTCAAAAACAATGAACAACACAGTTATAAAAACATTGATCCCGAGTGAAAAAAAATGTAAACTTTTTTACTGTTCTCCCATATTTTAAAATATAAAAATATGAAGAAAAATATATATAACAT
>CAIXLI010000070.1 GCA_903920205.1 uncultured Pseudomonadota bacterium | reverse complement strand
TGATAGATTACGAAATCGACCAACTGGCGGCATAGCCAGGGAAACTTAACCGGCGAGACTCCACCTTAAGTCCGTCCGATTCCTGTCCAACCAACGGGGTCCACCTCAAACCATCGAATTAACGGTGAGGCACATTTCTCATGCAACCAACATAACAGAAGAGGATAAACCAAAGATGAAAAAACGGGGCGAATTTGCCCCGTTTTGCTCCCAATAATCTTGATCAACCCATTGTTCTGCAACGAATAATAGTGTGGGTACGGGAAGAAAAGACCCTCGCCGTCTCTTTCGGGCTAATCTCTCAAAACGATCAATAACCCCTTTAAATACGCGCTTTCTGGAAGATTCGGGTGAATCGGATGATCCGGAGCCGCAAAACAGGTGTGCAGGATCTTCCCCGTCCTTTTGGCGTCATTCAGTCCTGCGGCGACCTGTTCGATGAAGGTTGGCAGCTCCATATTGTGGCTGCATGAGGCGATGAACAGGAATCCGTTCTTTTTTGTGATCGAAGCCGCCATTTTTGCCAATTTGCGATATCCTCGCCCGCCGCTAGAGATATCTTTGCGTGATTTCACGAAAGCGGGCGGGTCGGCGATAACGATATCGTGCTTTTCTTTTGCCGTTATGCGCCGTTCAAGGTCTTCGAACACATCTGCGCGTACAAAGTCGCATTGCGACGAAAGCTTATTATGCGCGGCGGCTTGTTGTGCCAAAGCCAAGGCCGGTTCAGAAGAATCGACACCGATCACCTTCTTGGCGCCCGCTTTTGCAGCCGCCAGCGCGAATCCTCCAGCATGCGTATAAAGATCAAGTACGCTTTCGGCATTCTTGGCATAGGCGGCGACCAGCGCGTGATTGTCGCGTTGATCGAAATACCATCCCGTCTTTTGTCCGCCGCGCAAATCGGCGAAATAGGTCAAGCCATTCTCGCGCACATGAATCGGTGTTTCGATTTCTTCGCCGATCAACGATGTTTCCCTCGGCAAGCCTTCAATCTCTCGCGCAAAGGAATCGTTGCGCAATACAATGCTGCGCGGTTTCAGCACGCGATGCAGAGCGGCTTCCAGCGCAGGCCACAACCGTTCCATCCCAGCAGTATTCAACTGCACACACAATGCGTCGTCGAAACGATCAATGATAAGCCCGGGCAAGCCGTCAGCCTCGGCATGGATCAAGCGATAAAAAGGTTCCGCGATAATTTTTTCGCGTAAGGCCAGCGCGTTTTCGAGGAGTGAAACAAACCAATCCTCGCCAATATCCTCGATCAGATGCGGAGTCAGGATTCTCCCCGCGATCAAACAGTTTGTATTAAAGTTGCCAATGCCAAGGAATTTTTTGTCATGTGCATAGAAAGCGGCGATTGTGCCGCGGGGCAGGGACTTCGTCGCACCGTCCATGACGATCTCGTTGGAATAAACCCAAGGATGACCTCCCTGGACGCGACGGTGTTTCTGGGGATGCAGGCGGATAGTGGGATAGGTCACGGGCAAAACTCCTGATTAAGAACAATAAACGATTTCTGGCTTGTATCACGGATCGGCGTTAACCAAAAATCGTTTGAGCTGCGCGTGTATTGGCAAAGAAAATAAAAAGAAAATAGACAGGGATGGCAGGCTTTTGTTACAAAGACTGCGTATAATCTGTCTTAATATTAGGGACGCATAAATGGAACAGCCTGTCATAGAACAACTTGTTGTTGACGCCTCTCGGGCTCTTTTGAAAACAGCCGATGAATTTGCGGTTAAGAACTTTCCCTCGGGAAATGGCGGGCCTTTCGGCGCCATAGCGGCGGTTCTCGATTTTAACTCGGGCAGCTACAAGACCATCGGCAATATCAGTGCGAATGCAGTTCTGAAAACAGGCTCGGCATCCGCCCATGCCGAAGACCAATGGCTTCAGCCAGACAATCTGAAAAGCTTGGTTCGTGAGCTGAAGAAAGATTGGTGGAATCCCCGCACTGTCATTCTCGCCTCTTCGGGACAAAGCTGTCCCGCGTGTCATGCCAAAGAAGAAGTCGTGGCGCGTTACCTTGTTAGGTACGGAGTTATTCAGCGGTTGAACTTTGTCGTTGCCTATGGCGCCACATTTAAAAATACACAAGAAATTGCTGGTTTTAACGACCAGCCTTATGTGCTCGACCTCGTGCGTTGCGTCCGATATCCTCAGTCATCTGTCTCAATGGTCAAGCACAAGACTGCCTCGATCAAAGAAATCCCCTCGAACATAGTTTTGGCGTTTAAGAATGCAGGGCGGCAAGTCTGCGTCGTGGCGCGGGGCGATAACATCGTGTCGGTCGGCTATGATGATCGCTCATACTGCAACTTTTTTTCTACTGCAGAGTCCATGGCGATACGCAATGCGTGCACCCGGCAGAAGGCGGAGGGCAGTCTCCAGCCATGGGTGGTGGGCGACGTCAACCATCTTGCCCCCGATCCACAAAAAAAGGCGACTCTTTACACGACAACGCAAGATGTAGGCCCCATAATGCGCGGCGAAGCGCAGTGGGCTGCCGTCAATGAAATTGTTTCTGTGACAGGGCTTCGCGGAGCCAAGCAAACGCAAGAAGCTCCTGATATCTCGAACAGGGCGCTGCTAGGGTCTGTGGCGCAGGGGTATAATCATGCGCAATCTGTTATGCGCGTTTGTGTTGACGAAGGCTTTGCCAATCAAGCCCAGCACGAATGGCGTAAAAAGTTGAAAAAATATGGCAGCGCGATGTTATACAATGGCATCGACTCTGACCCTAATCTTGAGTCTTTTGCCGTTTTTGCGGGGTCGTTCAAAGGGCTTCCTCTCGCGCTGTAATCGCCCCGCGCGATTATTTTGTCGAGTCGCCCTTGCGCTTAACCGCGATGGGTTGCGTAAACTGCAATTCGATATCCCATGGAAAATAAATCCATGTGTCTTGGCTGACCTCGGTGATGAAGGTGTCGGTCATGGGGATTCCCATCGGCTTGGCGTAAAGTGTCGCAAAATGCGCCTTGGGCATCATGCGGCGCAAAACTTCCGCCGTTCGGCCTGTGTCGACCAAATCGTCCACCACCAGCCATCCTTCGCCATCGCCGACATCGGCGGGGCGCTTGATCACAGTCACGGAGTCCTGTCGCGTCGGTTGGCTGTTGTCATAATGATAGCCTACGACCGACACGGTTTCGATAAGGCGAATCTCCAATTCTCGAGCGACAACAGCCGCAGGAACCAACCCGCCACGCGTGACGGCAATCAGCCCTTTCCACGGTCCCTTGTCATGAAGTCTCCACGCCAACGCCTTGGCATTGCGGTGCAGTTCTTCCCAGCTTACGGGGAAATATTTTTGCGGCGTTACATCGGTCACGGTAGAAACCTTCGGGGGAAAGTGGGCTTATTGTATTTCCGGTAGCCCCGCAGCCCATGAGGCAAAAAGGTGGGTATAGGCAAGAGATAACCTTCCCATCCACGCCGCCTGCATTGGCAAATCTCGCTCAGCGACGACCGTAGAGAAATGAAGCTTGCGCGGCAAGCGATTCACATCCTGCCGCGCTTCGGAAAGCAGATTCGCTTTTTCAAGGAAAGCGGTGGGATCCAGCGCGTTTCTTTCGGCGATAGACGCGGCAAGAACGCCGACTTCATCCGGCTTCAGCTTGAGCAAATGTGAGGGATGATCGACCGGAAGAGCGAGGCGGCGCATCGCCTCCATATTGGCGCGGTCGATCTCGGCAGAGGTGTCGAAGGCGCAAGGCACCGAATAGGTCACGCCAAGATGGCTGACATATTCCAATCCGTTCGCAAAAGAACCGATGGCCAGCAAATCAGCCATAACATTAGCGACGCGTATCGTGTTCGTCGATTGCGCAAGGAATAAGGCCGCTTCTGCATCAATGCGGGCGCGATGCCGATAAAGTCCATAGAGCTCCGCCAAAGGCGAGGGCAGGTCTGTTTGCGCCGTCAAAAAGTCGCGGCTGATATGATTCTCGGTTCCGCGATGATTGCGGCGGAAATAGTCGATCTCGGCGGCGGTAAGGGGCAGGGGCGTGCCTGCGTCAAAGAAGTCTTCCAGCGTATACCCGCAAATATGCGCGATCATGTTCCAATCGTCGATGCGCGGGTCTTTGGTGATTGATGTCGTCGCGTGTTCTTCGCGCAGATCGAAAGGTTGGGCAATCTGGTCGAGCGAAAACCCGGGCTGAGTCAACCGTGTCAGCCATTCCAGAAGACGCGGGCTTCGCGCCGTTGCTACAGGCGCGTTGGTCGATGTATCGTTATTGGCGTTGGCGGCGTTCAAGCGCAAATTCATGTCGCTCCCCGTTCACAGGGAGGGGCGGTTTTAGCGTGCTGTCGATGGCTATTATCCTTGGGCTTCACAGGCAGGCTCCGCGATGAAAGTTTAAGGATTCGATTCGCACTGTGGGATGCAATTAAATGCGCGTTTGACTTGATTTACTTCATCCCTTCTAGCGGATGAATTACTTTCGGTTAAGAAGAAATTTACCATGATGAATCAAAATTAAGCTTATCCCTTGCGATGTGCTGTCTGAGTCACACATCGTTCCGTGAGGGCAATGGTTATGGGGCGATTGTCATGGTGGTTACCTGTCTTCCGATGTTTGAATCGGAAGCGCCTTATCAATACTTGGAATCGAATCTTCCGATGTCTCAGACGGGGCTAAAGACATCATCTTTTCCGGAACATAAGACCGATCAGTAATTGCGCAGAAGCCCAACAAGTTTTCCCTGCACCTTGATTCTCGCTGCGGGCAGGCGGCGGGTTTCGTAGTTTTTGTTGGCGGGTTCGAGCGCGATCTGGGTTCCTTCGCGTTTGAGGTATTTTAGCGTCGCCTCTTGCTCGTCGACCAGGGCGACGACAATCGCGCCGTTTTCAGCCGTGTCGCAAGCACGGATGATTACGCGGTCGCCGTCAAGGATGCCCGCCTCGATCATCGAATCCCCCGAAACTTCTAGCGCGTAATGTCCGGCAATATCCGTGCGGCCACGGCTCGTTGCCAACAAGCCCAAGGGAATATCGACGCTGCCATGCGGGTCACGCAGCGCCTCGATCGGTGTGCCTGCCGCGATACGCCCATAAAGAGGAAGGCTGATGCTTTGCGCGGCTGCTATGGCCGCCATGTCGGGCAGCACGGCGTCATGCGGAATCTCACGCGAGGTTCCTGCGCGGTTTTTACGAGACGCGGGTTTTGCTTCGGCACCTTCGGGAATGCGAATGATCTCCAAAGCGCGGGCGCGGTGGGGCAGGCGCTTGATAAAGCCGCGTTCCTCCAGCCCCGTAATCAAACGATGAATGCCGGACTTCGATTTCAGCCCCAGCGCAATTTTCATTTCATCAAACGAAGGCGGCACGCCGTCAGCAGCCAGACGGTCGCGGATCAAAAGCAAAAGCTCTTTTTGTTTGCGCGTCAGCATAAGACACCCCCTTGAGGAACAAAACATGAATGTTCTACTTTGGTTCTCATGGGGAGTCAAGTCAAGGATGGGGGGGATACACGGCACAAAAGTCAGGTTAACGAAGTTTTTGCATTGACATAGAAGGTGTGATTCGTTGGGGCTCCCATAATTACAGGAGCCGCCATGAGGAAAAACGAAGC
>CAIXLI010000069.1 GCA_903920205.1 uncultured Pseudomonadota bacterium | reverse complement strand
GAAACAGCAAAGCCCGCAGCCAGACACACCGCCCCCGACCAACAGCTTCTTTCCAACGCCGCTATCGATGCCATGATCGGCAAGTCTCAGGGCGCGGCTTCCTCTTCCCTCTGGAAAAAGTTATTTGCCCTTCGCGGCGCGGGGGTTTCCTCCGTTTCGGTGCGGCTGAGCGACATCGCCGCCGATTGGCATTCCTCTGCCCCCCGCCCTGCCCGCGCCGCAATTGATGTGATGGCGCTGCGCCACAATGACGGCACCATCAATATCGACGCTCTGCGCCAAGCGGCGCGGCTGACGGTGATCTTACTCGATCTGCACGAACGTCAAGATGTCACGATTGGCCTTGCCAATCTTGCGCCTTTGCTGATGGCCTTCGGCCTTGCCTATGACAGCGACGCGGGACGAGCGATGGCGGCTTCGCTTGCCGCGCTTGTCACGGCTGAATGCGCGGCGACTTCGGCGGAACTAGCTGCTTTGCGCGGCATGAGCGACGAATTCACGGCCACCCGCGATGCCGTCATGCGCAGCCTGCGCAACCACCGCCGCGCCGTGTATGGCGACGGCAACGATTACGAAAAACTTTCCGTCTTGCCAGCGCCTTTGCCCCTGAACAACTGCCCCGATTTGTCACTTGTCGCGGAAGCGCAACGCCGTTGGGACGAAGCCTTGGAATACGCCCGCGCCTTCGGTCTCCGCGCCACGCAAGCGACGGATATGACTCCCTCTCCCACCTTGTCCGTCTTGATGACTAGTGCCTCGCAAGGGCTGGAGCCTATGCAAGGCCTCACGATCTTGCGCCCCGACGGAGACGAAGGAACCTGCGCCGTTTTACATCCCGCCGTCAGCGAAGTCTTGGCACGTCTGGATTACCCCCGCGCCGCCGTCAACGCCACCACCCAACATATCGTCGGCACGCGTTCGATCCGCAAAGCCCCCGCGCTCAACGCCGTCAGCCTGAAAGCGCGCGGTTTGAACGATGTCGCTTTGGAAAAAATCGAATCCTATCTGCCCTGCGTTGATACGCTTCGTCTGGCGATAACGCCCTGGATCATCGGCGTCGATTTGTGCCGCACGCAGTTGAATATTCCCGCACGCACGCTCGAATCCCCACGTTTCGATTTGTTGCGGCATTTGGGCTTCAGCGATGCCGATGTTCAAGCCGCCGATCTTTATTGCTACGGTCATGGCACGGCGCGTAATGCTAAGTCTTTGCCTTTGCGCCACCGCCCCCTCTTCGCCTGTAGCGCCGAAATATCGCCCGAAGCCCGTATCCGCATGGCGGCTGCCGTGCAAAGCTTTATCTCAGGAGACACAGGGCTTATCGCCCGCCTCCCCGCGCTGCAAAGCGTCGAACGCGGCGCAGAAACAACGCTTGCCGCATGGCGTTGCGGATTGAAATCTTTGACAGTCGTTTTCGACCCCGCGCTTGCCGCCAAACCGACCCCTAAAACGGCAGCCCGTCGCCTCAAAGCCTCCGCGCAGCCACAGGCCAAGCCCGTCTCCGCGCCAAGCCGTCGCCCGACCGCCAAAAACGCCCCCAGACTCGCCGCCAAAAAACCATCAAGTGCCAGACGCGGAGCGCGGTAGGGCTGGATCCTATAGATAAGTCCATAAGTAAGAAGGCTTACTGCTGAAGAATGTCCGCCCTGTTCCTCCCCCCTTAAGGGGGGGGAATCCTTGCGGTCTACAATGGCAGCTTTATTTCTGCTTACTTATGAACTCACTTAACACTTAGACGTTTGGCGTTAAATCTGGACTCTGCTAGAATCTATTGTCCCCTTAATCCACCCAACAAGAATCCCCATGCCAGAAACAACTTTCCTCACCGGTTCGACCGGCTTTGTCGGCGCAGCGGTTGCGCGATTGCTCTTGGCGAAGGGGCACCGCGTTCGCGCCCTGTCGCGCCCCCATAATGATCGACGCAATTTGAACGGCTTGGATATCGAGATTATCGAAGGTGACCTGACCCAACCCGAAACTTACCGCGATGCTTTAAAAGGTTGCCGTAACCTGTTCCATGTCGCGGCGGATTACAGAATTTGGGTACCCAACGCCGCAGCCATGAACCGCGTCAATATCGACGGCACGCGCTCTTTGATGCTGGCGGCCTTGGATGCCGGCATTGAACGCATCGTCTACACAAGTTCCGTGGCTACCCTAGGCCTGCACAAAGACGGCACGCCCGCGAGGGAAGACTCCCCCGTTGCCTTCTCCGATATGGTCGGCGTCTATAAACAATCGAAATATCTGGCAGAGGAAGAAGTCTCACGCCTGATCGCGCACCACAATCTTCCCGCCGTCATCGTCAACCCCTCCACGCCCATAGGGCCCCGCGACATCAAGCCAACCCCCACAGGCCGCATCATCGTCGATGCCGTCAAAGGCCGGATGCCCGCCTATGTCGATACGGGTCTGAACATCGCCCATGTCGATGATGTGGCGATGGGGCATTGGCTGGCCTTCGAGCGCGGCAAAATAGGAGAGCGTTACATTCTTGGCGGAAGCAATCTGGCGCTCAGCGATATTCTGGCGATCATCGCCGACATCGTCGGACGCCCTGCCCCGAAAATTAAACTCCCCCGTGCAGCAATTTATCCCGTCGCCATCGGCATGGAAATCGCAGCCCGCCTGACAGGATGGGAGCCAATGGTCACCCGCGACGCCTTACGCATGGCAAAAAAGAAAATGTATTTCTCGACCGCCAAAGCCGAACGCGACCTAGGCTACCGCGCCCGCCCCGCCCGCGAAGCGATAGAAGACGCGATAGCCTGGTTTCGGGCGGAAGGCTATTGCTGAGCCCTCCTCACAGCCGCGCCCCTAGCGTCATCGTGTCGTGCCCGAAACCCACGGGGATCATGGGGAAGCAGTCTTCATCCGCTTTGACCACACAATCCAACAAACACGGTTCCGGTGTTTCAATTAATGCCTGCAACGCGGCGTCAAGATTGTGTGGCGAGGTGCAGCGAAAACCAGCCCATCCATAGGCCTCGGCGAGTTTAACAAAATCCGGCTGCCCCTTCCCCTTGCTCGCGGAGAAGCGGTTTTCGTGATACATCCCTTGCCACTGCCGCACCATACCGAGCGCGTTATTGTTGATAAGAACAACCTTAACCGGCAAATTTTCCTGCCGCACTGTCGCCATTTCCTGACTGTTCATCTGAAACGAACCGTCACCCGAAACGCAAACCACCAAAGAGTCAGGATGCGCCGTCTGCACGCCAAGTGCGGCAGGCAACCCATACCCCATCGTCCCCAATCCCCCCGAAGTCATCAAACGGCGAGGCTGTTCGAACCCGATATGCTGCGCTGTCCACATCTGATGCTGTCCGACATCGGTCACGACATAGGCGTCCCTTGCGCAAATGAAATGCCCCAGTCTTTGAAGCGCATGTTGCGGTTTGATAACGGTATCGGAATTGACAAAGCCGAAACTTCTTTCGCACCGCCACGCCTCTATCCGCTCCCACCAAGGATTCAAATCTTTGGAAGATTGAGTACAGCCCTGCGCATGCCAAGATTTTCCTATCGCCGCCAAAGCCGTGGCGCAATCCGCCGCAATGCCGCAATCGACGCGCACGATTTTATTGATCGAACGCGGATCGATGTCGATATGGATTTTCTTGGCTTGCGGCGCGAACATATCCACGCGCCCTGTCACGCGATCATCAAACCGCGCCCCGACCGCAATGATAAGATCAGCCCCATGCATCGCCTTATTCGCTTCATACGCACCATGCATCCCCAACATCCCCAACCATGACGCCCCCGAAGCCGGATAAGCCCCCAGCCCCATTAACGTCGAAGTGACAGGAAACCCAGTCGCCTGCACCAATTCGCGCAAAAGTTCGGAAGCACAATCTCCTGCATTAATCACCCCGCCGCCCGTATAAAACACAGGCCGCTCCGCCGTCCTCATCAGGGCAACCGCCTGCTCTATCGCTTCCGCAAAGGCGTCGTCGGACTTATCACCCGTAACCGAGGCCGTTGGCGCGGAACGATACAAGCCTTGGGCGTTCTGAATGTCTTTGGGTATATCGATCAGAACAGGGCCAGGCCTGCCGCTTTGGGCAAGAGAGAGCGCCCTATGCAGAATGCGCGGCAGATCGGCGATGGCGGTTACTTGCTCGCTGTGCTTTGTGCAAGGCCGCGTTATCCCGACAATATCGCATTCCTGAAAAGCATCCGTTCCGATCAGCGACGAAGGCACCTGCCCCGAAACAACAATCAAAGGAATGGAATCCGCATAAGCATCCATCAAGCCCGTCACCGTATTGGTGGCGCCGGGTCCCGATGTCACGAATACGCATCCGATCTTGCCCGTCGACCGCGCATAGCCTTCGGCGGCATGAACCGCGCCCTGTTCATGCGACACCAGCGTATGATAAACGCGGGATTGCTTCGCCAAAGCGTCATAAAGAGGAAGGACGGCACCGCCCGGATAGCCGAAAACATGACGAACGCCGTGTTCCGCAAGCGCGGTCATAACCATCTCCGCGCCGGTCATCACTTGGCTTTCTGTTGTCGCTTCCGTGTCTTTCCTCATAGTTTCCTCCTTTGGCTCGCGTGAAATTCAGGCAATAAAAAAGGCCCTTTTAAAGGGCCTTTGGCATGCGCTGGTCGGTCGTGCGATCCCTAGGATCGCCCGTCCAGCGCATATCGTACGAGAAGAATAGATTGACGCATGTGTCCCAACAGTTTGGTGTGTTCAGAAGGGGATTGTCGCTCAAACAAAAAAATCTGTCAATCTTCTTGAATCTCTTTCGCTAAAGATAAAAAAAAGGCCAGTGAATTTCTCCACCGGCCTTTTTTATTCAGTAGTTCAACGAATGCGGCTTACGCCACATCCTGAATTTCTTCCTGAGCCGTTGCCAAATTCTGCGTGACATCCTTCATCGAAGGTTGTTGCGATGTAACGGGCTGCCCCTGCGGCGCATCGGTGCGCGCACGCGAGATGTGCGGCATGATGTCTTGCAATTCGATAAAATTGTCGGCCTGACGGCGCAATTCGTCGGCCACCATTGGCGGCGAGGAACGCATCGTGCTGACAACGCTGACACGAACGCCCTTGCGTTGCACGGCTTCGACCAAGCGTCGGAAATCGCCGTCGCCCGAGAAAATGATGATGTGCTCGACATGATCGCACATTTCCATCACGTCAATGGCGAGTTCGATGTCCATATTGCCCTTGATCTTGCGGCGACCGAAAGCGTCTGTAAATTCCTTGGTCGGCTTGGTGACCATGGAATAGCCGTTGTAATCGAGCCAATCGACCAGTGGGCGAATAGGAGAATACTCTTCGTTTTCGATCAACGCGGTGTAGTAAAAAGCGCGCACAAGGCGGCCACGACCGGCGAACACTTCGAGGAGTTTCTTATAATCGATGTCAAAACCTAAACCTCGAGCCGCAGCGTAAAGGTTGGCACCATCGATAAACATAGCCGAGCGTTCTTCTTTGTAAAAAATCATTCTTTCCTCATATTATCTGAACATGGTCGTCAAAGCGTGCCGTATATATAAACTCAAAGGTTTATATAACATTACCCAAAAAAGGCAACTCAAATCTAAGGAAGGCTTGCCGACCAGTGGAAGGGACAAAGGGAATCAACAAACGTTAATATACCCTAATTCACATCCGTTAACAAGCAAGACAAAAGCACATGTATGCTTTTTTTCAAATTATTTTTGAATTATCACGCTTTACAAATGGTTAAGTAAAATTGTAAGTTCCAAACCAGACCTTGTTTACAACGTCAACTTGAAAACCCGAAAAAATTCTTGGCCACGTCTTTATTGACAGTCTTGGGTATTAGCGGTGCGGCGGCGAAGAATTTCTTCGTTTTTTTCTCAAGCGGACGAACTAGACAAAGGCTTAACGATCCGCATTTTTGCTTGATACGAACTCGTTTTCAAGCCTGATCTTTTCGGCTCCGAAAGGAACGAATATTTTACTGACACAAGGAAGAGGTTTCTGATGGCTCGCGTTACCGTTGAAGATTGCATCGTGCAGATCCCCAATCGTTTTGAACTCGTCATGCTGGCGGCGCATCGCGCACGCGGCTTGGGATCGGGCGCGGAACTGAAGGTTGGACGTGACCGCGACAAAAATCCTGTTGTCGCCCTGCGGGAAATTGCGGAAGAAAAACTGGAGCTCGCCGGCCTCGAGGAATCTTTGGTCAAGAGCCTGCAAAAACGCATCGAACCCGATCAGCCCGAAGAAGAAGTGGCTGAATTGATGGCTGGCGAACAGCAAAGCTGGATCAATTCTATGGGCGCGTCCGACGAAGATGATAGCGACGAAGCCGTGGATGAGGAAGCCGAAGGCGAAGAAGAAGCCTCCGAAGACCTCCCCATCGGCGGATTTGAAGACGCCGTCATTAAGGACTAGTTAGGATGATCCTGCTATCTGTTCCCCTAAGGAACATGAATGCAGACACCTGAACCTCCACGCTCGGCGGCAGACGCGCCGCCCGAACCGTCTCGTTTGCGGTTGATGCGCCAGTATGAACTGGTCGAGCGTGTGCGCGCCTATGACCCCAATGTCAACGAAGACCTATTGAACCGCGCCTATGTCTTTTCGATGCAGGCGCATGGGGCGCAAACGCGCGCCTCGGGCGATCCTTATTTTTCCCATCCTTTAGAAGTCGCGGGCATCCTCACCGACATGAAGATGGACAGCACGACCATCGCCACGGCGCTGTTGCATGATACGGTCGAAGACACGCTGGCCTCGCTCGAAGACATTCAAAAACAATTTGGCCCCAGCGTAGCGCGGCTGGTCGACGGGGTTACCAAGCTTTCGCGCATCGAACTTCAAACCGATCAAGCCAAGCAGGCGGAAAATTTCCGCAAACTGGTCGTCGCCATGTCGGAAGATATTCGCGTGTTGTTGGTCAAGCTCGCCGACCGCTTGCACAATATGCGCACGCTGCATTATCTGAAAAACCCTGATAAGCGCCGCCGCATCGCCCGAGAGACTTTAGACATTTATGCGCCGCTCGCCCAGCGCATCGGCATCGAGAAAATGCAGGACGAGCTGGAAGACATGGCCTTCGGCGAATTAAATCCCGACGCCCGCAACAGCATCGTCGCCCGCCTGAACTTCCTGCGCAACGAAGGCGAAGCCGTTACCAAAAAAGTCTTACAGGAATTAAAGTCCGTCGTGGGCGAATCCGGCATCAAAGCTACGGTGGAAGGGCGCGAAAAAGCCCCCTATTCGATCTGGCGCAAAATGCAGCGGAAGAATGTCGGATTCGAACAACTCTCCGATATTATGGCCTTCCGCATTCTGGTCGATACCGTCGATCAATGCTATCAGGTGCTGGGCATCATCCACAGCCATTACCACGTCATTCCCGGGCGCTTCAAAGACTACATCTCGACCCCCAAGCCCAACCAGTATCAAAGCCTGCATACGGGCATTATGGGCCCCGAACAACAACGCATCGAAATTCAAATTCGCACTAAGGAAATGCACGAAGTTGCCAAACTGGGCGTCGCTGCGCATTGGGGATACAAGGAAGGCGCGCCGCGCACCGACGGCTTGCAATACCGTTGGCTGCGCGAACTTTTGGACATCGTCGAACACGCGCAAAAGCCCGAAGAATTTTTGGAAAACACCCGCTTGGAGCTTTTCCAAGATCAGGTTTTTTGTTTTTCGCCCAAAGGCGATTTGATCGCCCTGCCCCGCGGCGCTTCGCCGGTCGATTTCGCCTATGCCGTCCACAGCCGCGTGGGCGATGCCTGCGTCGGAGCCAAGGTCAACGGACGCATGGTGCCGCTGCGCACGGCTTTGCGCAACGGCGACCAAGTCGAAATCGTGACGCAAAAAAGCGGCACGCCGTCGCCCGCATGGGAACGCTTTGTCGTCACTGGCAAGGCGAAATCCTGCATCCGCCGCTTTATCCGCACGCAACAGCGCACGGAATATGTTTTGCTCGGCAAATCGATGCTGGAAAAACTGTGCAAGCAGGAAAACGTCGATTTCTCGGAAAAAGCGTTCGAAGCTATCTCGAAGAACTTCCAAAGCGCCACCATGGAAGACCTTTTAGCCAATATCGGCGCGTCGCTGCAGCCCTTGCGCGAAGTCTTCAACGCCGCCTACCCCAATCACCGCCTAAAGCCGCCTGAAAAGCCCGGCGACAAGATTATCGCCGTCCGCACCAAAGTCGCCGTTAAAGGCACCGCGCCTTTAACGCTGAAGGGGCTTATCCCTGGCATGGCGGTTCACTATGCACGATGCTGCCACCCGTTGCCAGGCGACTCGATCGTCGGCATCGTCACCACGGGTAAAGGCGTGACGATTCACACGAACGATTGCGAAACGCTGGAAAGCTTCGCCCGCGCCCCCGAACGCTGGATCGATGTCGGCTGGAGCGACGAACAGGACAAAGCCGAGACGATGGTCGGGCGTTTGGATGTTGTCCTTATTAACAAGCCCAACGGTTTCGGCGCGATGACGACCGTGATCGGCAAGAACAACGGCAATATCACGAATATGAAAATTACCAACCGCACGCCAGAATTTTTCGACATTCTGGTCGATGTCGAAGTGCGCGACCTGAAACACCTCACCATCATCATCGCCGCCCTCCGCGCCAGCGCCGCCATCAATTCTGTGGATCGGACGAAGGGGAGATAAAAACATGGTTCAGTCTTATGCACTCGTTACAGGCGGCTTACGAGGAATCGGCCTTGAAATATCGCAGAAATTGATTGTACGCGGATTGCGTGTTTTTGCAACGACCCGTGACGGCTCCAATCTCCCGCATGATCTTGCCGAGCGCATGACCGTGCTCGAATGCGGCCTTGCCGACCAGACAGCGCGGCAGAAATTACTGAATGGGCTTCCTGAAATCGACGTGTTGGTGAATAACGCCGGACAAATGTATGGTGTCGGGCTTGATCAATACGACCCTCAAAAAAGGGAGCATATGCTTCAGCTTAATCTGATCGCTCCTGTTGAATTGACATGGCAAATTGCGCTGCAAATGAAAAAACGCGGCGGTGGGCGTATTGTGAACAACACATCCATTGCAGCGCATATCGGCCATCCCGATATATGGTATGGGGCAACAAAGGCGGGGCTCTTGAATGCAACCAAGAGCCTTGCTCGAACGCTTGGCTGTCAGGGAATTATCATCAACGCCGTTGCGGCTGGCCCCGTCGAAGGAACGGACATGATTTCCGCCATCCCCGAAAAGCGGAAAGAGACAATCAAAAAGGCTTCTATTTTAGGAAGATTTGCCCAACCCGCGGAGGTTGCGGCTTGCGTCGAATGGCTGGCTCTGGATTCGCCTCCATATGTCAATGGCATTTGCCTCGACATCAATAACGGCGCTTTTATGAGATGAAGGGGAGATAGTTACAAGGATGGTCGCCTAACAAGGCGGAGGCTATAGCTAGAGGCCGAGCGTATCAGCAGGCGCTGGCGTGACATATTTGATTGCAGGCTTCGATTGAGCCGTACCAGTTTCTGGAACAGGAAGTTTGTCGGACAAATTCTTTTTGCTTTGAGCTGATCTCATCGCCGCAAGACTTGTACGGCGATGTTTTTTTGTCGCCCCGCTAAGTTTTTCTTTCTCTTGCTCCAACAAAGGCGCTTCAAAAGAAACGGTAGCTGTATCCGCCGTAACAGGCGATGGCTTGATGTTGTGATATAAATCTTCAATATCCGAGGGAGGAAGATCCTCCCGTTTGGCGCCTAAAGCTTCCATCGCCACATTACCCACAAGCCGACCGCCGATAGCGCCGGGACCTCCTCCTGCCAGTCCTCCCAAAAACGCGGGAACGGTGCTGACAAAACTGGTCACAGCGTTAAGAACTTTACCATGAACCAAATGATAGATGCTGTTGAGAATCCCCTCTTTCGCCGCTGCCCCTGCAGCCACCCCGGGAGGCAAGACGGAATCGATGCCAAGAGACGCAGCGTTGACGGCGATGGCTTTCGTTTTTCCGGCTTGAGGAGAAGGCACCGTTCCGTCATTCGGCAAAACGACATCAGCCGTGGAATCCTGCGGTGCCGCTGCGGGCACAAAATGTTTTTTCTTTTTCAAAATAAAAACACCCGTCAAAATAAAAGACACTCTCTATAAAAGGTTACACAAAATTCATCAAAAAAGGATGAATAAGGGCAAAACGATTATTTATAAAAGCAATAAGATTCAGTATATTACGGCAATTCCCTCAAAAAACCATAGATCAGTCTATCTTCCGCGCCTCGTCGACCAACATAATCGGGATGCCGTCGCGGATAGGAAAAGCAAGCCCGGCCTTATCGCTGATAAGCTCCTGCGCGGCAGCATCATAACGCAAAGGCGCTTTGGTCACAGGACACACAAGAATTTCCAACAATCGCGGATCAGTGCGGCGGGTGGGGCAAGATGTTGCTTCGGACATAGACTTTATCTCCTTATAAAAAACTCTTGTCATTCCGGAGCTGCCGCGAAGCGGCAGAATCCGGAACCCAGATGGCTTTCCCGCAAACACCGCCGTTTCTTAATTTAACAGACGGTGCTGCTTATGCGTCTTTCACCGAAAACATCAGGCGCAAACATTTCCTACGGATAAGCCAACTGGTTTCCGGATGTGCGCTTCGCGCACTCCGGAATGACCAGAAGGAAAAACTACGCCGCCGCGCAGCACTTTGTCTTCGTGCATTCCAAACCCGGAACGGGAAAACGCTTGCACAAAGCGCGTACTTCCTCGCGCAATTTGGACAAGAGTGCATCATCGGCGGGCGCACGCAGAACCTGCAACATGATGCTGGCGAGCAGCTTCATTTCCGCCTCGCCCATACCGCGAGCGGTGGCGGCGGGCGTGCCGAAACGAATACCGCTTGGCTTCATCGGCGGATTGGGATCGTCGGGGATCACGTTCTTGTTGAGCGTAATACCAGCTTTATCCAAAGCGCGTTCGGCAATATCGCCCGTGATACCAAAACCGGTCGCCGTATTGATGACGATCAAATGGTTTTCGGTGCCGCCCGTAACAAGATGCGCCCCCCCTGCCAATAACGCCTGCGCGAAAGCTTGCGCGTTGGCGAGAACCTGCTTGGCATAGGCTTTATACGCATCGGTCTGAACAAGCTTCAGCGTCGTGGCAATCGCCGCGATCTGATGCATATGGGGGCCGCCTTGCATGCCGGGGAACACCGATTTATCGATAGCCGCAGCGTGCTGCTTCTTGCACAAAATCATGCCGCCGCGTGGGCCGCGCAGGGATTTATGCGTGGTCGTGGTCATAACATCGAAACCGTAATCGAGGGGGTTCTTCAATGCCCCTCCCGCGATCAAACCGCCCAGATGGCTGACATCCGCCATAATCAACGCGCCGACTTCGTCCGCAATTTTCTTGAACGCGGCGTAATCATATTCGCGTGGATAGGAAGAATGTCCGCAAATGATAAGCTTGGGCTTTGTCTCCAGCGCGACCTGACGCACTTTTTCCAGATCGATAGCGCCGCTGGGGATTTCCGTCTTATAGCGGGTGTATTTGAAAATCTTGGCCATATTCGTCACAGGATGCCCATGCGACAAATGTCCGCCATGCGACAAATCCATGCCCAAAATCACATCGCCGGGTTGCAGAAGGGCGAAATAAACGGCCTCGTTCATCGCGCAGCCGGATAACGGCTGAACATTCGCATGTTCGGCGCGGAACACGGCTTTGGCGCGGTCGCGGGCGAGATTTTCAATCGTGTCCGTATTTTCCTGTCCGCCGTAATAGCGGCGACCCGGGTAACCTTCGGAATATTTGTTGTTAAAAACGGAGCCGAGCAGCGCATACACTTCGGGGAAACAATAGTTTTCCGAAGGGATCAATTCGACGCCTTCGCTTTGGCGCACTTCTTCGTGCATCAGAGCGTCAAAAATCTCGCTGTCGGAATTTTGTAGGCGGTCGAGGGCGGCGGCGGAATAGGTAAAATTGGTCATGAGTTCTCCTGATAAAATTAGAGTTTCATGCCCAGGCGCGCGGCGATAGTGTCCCTGTACTTCCCTGTGGTAAGCTCCACATAGACGCCAGTCGTACAAGGGCTGCGGACCCCTTAATGCCTTGAAAAACAGGCAAGAGTCAATGATTCTCGCGCAAGTGATTGATTAACCGTAGTTAATAGGTCTATACTGCCCCCGAAACAATCCACAGGAAGATTTCATGCGTTGCCCTTTTTGCGGAACCGACGACACGCAAGTCAAAGACAGCCGCCCGACGGAAGATAATGCCGCGATCAGGCGGCGGCGTTTCTGCGTGAATTGCGATGCACGTTTTACGACCTTCGAACGCGTACAATTGCGCGATATGCTCGTGGTCAAAAGCAACGGCGACAAGGAACCCTTTGAGCGCGAAAAATTGCTGCGCTCGATGAAAATCGCTTTGCGCAAACGCCCCGTCGACGACGAACGCATCGAACAAATCGCCAACAGTGTGGTGCGCCAGTTGGAATCCCTTGGCGAAGCCGAAATCAACACCGCCAAGGTTGGCGAGCATGTGATGGCCGCCTTGCGCAAACTCGACCATGTCGCCTATGTGCGCTACGCCTCGGTCTACAAAGACTTCCGCTCCCCGGGCGATTTCGAAGAATTCGTCGATACGCTGAAAAAAGAAGCGGATTAACCCCTCAGCCCCTTTCGACAAAGGCTCTCCATGTTCACGGGCATAGTTCAGGATATCGGCACGCTTGTCGCTATCGTCAAAAACGGCGATTTTTTGCTGAAGATCAAAACAGACTCCTTGTCGCTGGCAAACACCTCGCTCGGTGCGTCGATGGCGTGTTCGGGCATATGCCTGACGATCATTAAAAAACAAGACAACATCTTCCATGTTCAGGCATCATCCGAAACGCTCGACAAAACTACGATTAAGAATTGGAAGATTGGCACGCGCATTAATCTGGAACCGGCCTTGCGGATGGGCGACGAATTGGGCGGGCATCTGGTCACGGGGCATATCGACGGCGTGGCGACACTCACGGCTAAAACACGCGAAAACGACAGCTTGCGCCTCAGCTTCCAAGCCCCCGCCGCCTGCGCCCGCTTCCTCACCCCCAAAGGCTCCGTAACGCTTGACGGCGTATCGCTGACGGTCAACGAAGTCAACCAAGCGCATTTTACCGTCACCCTCATTCCCCACACGCAAGCCGCAACGACCTTGGGAACGATCAACGTCAACGACTCCGTCAATTTCGAAGCGGATATGATTGCTCGCTACACCGAACGTCTGCTGCGCGTGCCATGACGCTCGCCGTCTATATCCACTGGCCTTTCTGCGTTTCCAAATGCCCCTATTGCGATTTTAATTCGCATGTCGGCGACACGACGGATCAAACCCGATGGCGTGACGCCTATCGCCGCGAGCTTGAATATTACGCCGCCATGCTGCTTAACCGCCGCATTACTTCTATTTTTTTTGGCGGCGGCACGCCGTCTTTAATGGAACCGCGCACCGTCGCCTCCGTCTTGCAAGATATTCACCGCCTCTGGCGCGTCGATCATGACGCCGAGATTACGCTGGAGGCCAACCCATCCTCCGCCGAGGCCGACAAATTCGCCGATTTCCGTGCAGCGGGAGTCAATCGCCTTTCGCTGGGCGTGCAATCCCTGAACGCCGAAGCGCTAAAATTTCTAGGCCGCGCCCATAACGCCGACGAAGCCAAACGCGCCATAAACCTCGCCGCAAAAGTTTTCCCGCGCTTTTCCTTCGACCTGATTTATGCCTATGAAGGACAAACGCCCGAACAATGGCGGCAGGAACTGGGCGAGGCTTTAGCCTTGGCAGGCGATCATCTGTCGCTGTACCAACTGACGATAGAACCGCACACAATCTTCCACACCCGCGCAAGACGCGGCGAAACGCTAACCGCCACGGACGACTACGCCGCCACGATGTTCGAGGCGACGCAAGAGGTGATGGAAAACACAGGCCTCCCCGCCTATGAAATCTCGAACCACGCCCGCGCAGGGCAGGAAAGCCGCCACAATCTTACCTATTGGCATTACGAAGATTATCTCGGCATAGGTCCGGGCGCACACGGACGCCATTGCGATCACGAAAAGCGCCACGCCATCGAAAACCACCGAGCGCCGGAAATTTGGCTGCAACAGGTTTTGTCCCAAGGACACGGCATCAAAATCGACGAAATACTCGACACCGAAACGGCGATGCGCGAGGCCCTGATGATGGGCTTGCGCCTGACCGTGGGCATCAATCTGGAAAACTGGCGCAAAAAATTCCCGACACCTTTGCCGCAATTCCTTTCCGCCGACCGCTTGGCGCGTCTGGAAAAAGAAGGCCTCGTCGCTCAAAACGAAAAAGCCCTGTACGCGACGCGCACAGGGCTGCAAAGATTAAATGCCGTTTTTAAATATTTAGGATAACCGCAAGATTAATCCATAGCCCAGCCGGACGGGATTAATTCAGGATTCATAAACAAAGCCCATTGGCGTTTCTTCTGTGTCTCGGGCTTGAGATTAGCCCCCGCGCCTTTCTTGAGAGTCGTGTTTAGATCGTTGTCCAATGCCTGTTGAGCCAAACCTTTTTGCAAAGATTCTGAGGGATCATAGCCAACCTTTTTCATGGCATCGGCGATCTCGCCAATAGGCGTCTTGTTCAAACCCTGGCTTAGCGCCCTATCAACCATCTTCTTAAGCGCCATTTGCGGCATATTTTCCGCATTCACAATCGCCGTTTTTGTCTTGGCGGACGCAATTTGATTGAATGTCTTTCGAAGTTCCAACAAACGCCGTCGATTCAGACTACGCAACAAAGGATTCTTGCTCGCGGTCGATGTCATCGCCGTGCGATGATCCAAACGGCGTGACCCAAAGTTTTTGGACATTGCTTTGATTATGGTATCCTGCTTCCCGCTTTTACCGACCAAAGAGGCATACCGATCTTCGCCTTTATTCGCGTGCTCAATGGCCTTCGCGGGAACAGTGCCCTTTTTCGGAGAGGGCGACGGAGACCTGCTGACGCCAGTCTTGGCCTCAGCATCTTTAAGACTCTTCTCGTCAAGCTCGAGAGTCACCGCTGTCGCTGAGGAAGAAACGGACGCATTGGCCCCAACATTGTAATGAACGCCCATCCCTGCAATAGGCCCACTGACGGCCTGCGGTCCCATCATTTCTTGCAAAGTTTGGCGATCAACAGTCGTCATTCGAAAAACCCCGTTCCTTATTATGCCTTATCATTCTAACCTTAACAGTATTAAGGGTTGCTGAATCCAAATCAACTCCATGAAAATAAAAGCAAAACGGATTTTATAATTAAAAATTGCTTTACCAATAAAAGCGCATAAAAAAATATAAAGAAAGCATGGAGTTAACACACATCGCGGCTTGAAGCCTCCCCTGCTTTATCCCGCATATATTCTTACCGACCACTTCCGCCCGCAAAAAAATTTACCGCTTGGCGGAAACAAAGCTGCTAGGCGCGGCGTCGATCACGCGTGCGCCGTCTTGGGTCACCTCGTTCACAGCCATAGCGCGTTCGACCGCGCCCGAAGGCATAAGACGGAAAATGCCATCGAGTCCGGCAAAGCCATTGGGATTAATCAAAGCGCTTTCGTCATAACGACCGCCATGTTTTGCCAACACTGCGGCCAAAGCCGTCGCGTCATAAGCCAAGGTCGCAAGACGAGGCGGTTCCTGCCCATAGGCCGCCGCATAACTAGAGATAAAATTCCGCCGCGCGGCAGGATCGGGCGCGGCATACCAAGCGCCAAGTAAAAGCGGATTCTGACGCCCCACCCCTGGCACATCCCATAATCCGGTGCCAAGAATATGCGTATGCGCGGATGTGAATCCCGCCGCCGTCAAAGCATCAGCAACGCGCTTCAAATCGCTGTCGCTTTCGGGCAGGAACAAGGCGTCGATACGGTCGCGCTGCACCGCCAACGTTTTTATGCGCTCGTCCAGATCATGTCCGGCAGGATCGAAAGTTTCGACATCGACCGCATTTGCCCCACGCTGCGCCGCCGCCTCACGGAACACTTGCCCCACCAAAGAGCCATAAGGAGTTGCAGGCACCAACGCCGCAAAACTACGCGCCCCATGCGCAGAGGCATAAGCGACGATGCGTTCCACCTGCGCACCCGGCGCTAGCCCCATCACATAAACGCCGCGTTCCGCCAGCGACGTGTCGGTGGACAAAGGCAATATTTGTAATCCGTTAACCTGCGCCACAAGTTTGACGGCAAGCACATCCGAAGCAAAGAGCGGCCCGATGATAAGACTTGCCCCGCCCGCGACTGCCGCATGCGCGGCTTCCTCCGCCCCGCCTTCACGCGCCGTGTCGCGTGGCTGTAATTCAAAATCGTTTCCGGCAGCGTCGAAGACCGCCTGCTGCGCAGCATTCAGCATGGCCTGCCCCAAAGCCGCATTCTTCCCCGACAAAGGCAGAAGAATCGCGGCCTTAAGCTTGCCGTGCGGCGCGGGCGTAGGAACGACAAAAGGAGCCGGAGGCGGCGCAAGGTTCGCTTGCGCTTGCGGCAAAGGCGCGTTTTGAACCCGCGATGTCGCAACATTCTGCCCATTATCGGGCGCTTGATAATAGGGGTTATACGTTG
>CAIXLI010000068.1 GCA_903920205.1 uncultured Pseudomonadota bacterium | reverse complement strand
CTCTCAGAATCACACTCCTTGTAAAACTTGCGTTAATAATTTCTGATTTTGCCCTGGGTTCTCCTGTTGCGCGGGGACCATGTCCTAATCTAGGGTATAAAAAAGGAGAAATCATGAAAGTTCGTATTGAAAGCCTTCTTGAAGGAGCCTCGCGGGCAACAGGATCCGTCGCTATCATCGATGTGTTCCGCGCTTTTACGACGGCGGCTGTCGCTTTTGCCAATGGAGCAACAAAGATAACGATGGTCGGCTCGGTCAAAGACGCCCTGTTGTTACGCGAACAAGGCGTCGGACATTTCTGTATGGGCGAGGTCAAGGGCATCATGCCGCCCGAATTCGATTTTGGAAACTCTCCCTTCGAGCTTTCCAAAGCTCCCCTGCAAGGAAAAACCCTTATCCAAAGAACCAGCGCCGGAACAAACGGCATTGTCGCGGCGACGCAAGCTTCCTGCCTTTACGCCGCATCCTTGGTCACAGCAACGGCAACGGCACGAGCTCTTCGCGCCACGGCTTCCGACAGAATTACCTTGGTCCCTATGGGAGAGGAAGGCGTTGAACGGACAAGCGAAGACGAACTCTGCGCGCTTCACCTCAACAATCTTTTGGAAGGCCGTGCGGGCGACGTCCATGCTACGCGCCAGCTGATACTGGCAGGCAAAGAAGCCTTGCGCTTTCAAAACCCAACACTCCCCCAATTCGTTCCCGACGACCTCGCTATAGCTTTGGACATTGACCGCTACGATTTTGCTATCAGGGTCGACATAGAAGACGGTCGCCCCGTCGCACGCATGGAAAAAACCGCTGGAACATCCACGCCTTAATACCTGGGTAGGTAGCGAGGCCTTCTCTCACTGGCAAAAGCTGGCTCGCCGAGCCGTAGCAAGCGCAGCAACCAGCCCTCCTTCGCTCAAGATGGCTTAGTAATAGAATGCCCGTCATCCCCTCAAACAGGCAAAAAACGAAAAGGCGCTTCATGTACATCGCCTATTCTAATCGCCTAATGAAGTTCAAATTTCGCAGCCTCTTTCTTTAAAAAATTTGCTGCCGCTCTATTTGTGTTTCGAACTTCATCTGGCGTGAGCCCTTGCTTTTTCTCTTGGTTAAGGACTTCCTCATAAGAGGAAATATTCCCGTAAGTGTCCTGAAGCAATATCACCTTGTTATCAGGTATATGAGCCACCTTCCTCCCTACACCCGCGCTCCCGTCACGCACCATTGCACCGGCCTGAACGTAGCCCCCCGTTTGTGGGTTACAGACAGTGATGAGAAGAGCCGTGTCTTTGAACCCAATATAAAAATCTGCAGCAGAAGCTTTGGCGGGAACAAAGGCCAAAGACAACATCGCGGCAATCTTGATCCACGCCTTTTGTTGTGAATGCTTTTTCATGTTCTTTCTCCTTTATGATAATATAAACGTTTATAGCATATTATTTTATGATATTAGCATATAATATAGGCCTTGTAAATATAAAAGCGTCTTATATCATGCTTTTTGCGCAAACGACTCTAACCCTTTGGTTCACCATGATCTCTATCGAGCAAATCAAGGCTGCAAGGGCACTTCTGGACTGGACTCAGGATGATTTGGCGCATGCGGCAAAACTTTCAAAACCCTCCATCAATACTTTGGAGCGGCGCATCGCAAATCCAAAGATGGAAACGCTCGCCTCGATTCAACGCGCACTCGAAGAAGCCGGCGTTGAGTTTATGGAGGGTCCCGGAGTCAGGCTGAAAAGTTTTGCGCTTAAAACCGTGATTTTCGAAGGCAACGACAGCTTGTTGCGCCTGATGAACGATATATTCGATACGCTGAAAGGGACGGATAAAGAAATCATGATCGCGGGCGTTGACGAGGCTAAATACGCCTCGGTCGGCGGCGTGCGCGTGCTGGAAGGTATTGCCAAACGCATCAAGCAAGGAATCAAAACAAAAATTTTGATCTGTGAAGGCGATACGAATTTCATCGAACCCAAATCCCATTATCGCTGGATTCCGAAGAAATTCTTCAGCCGCACGCCCTACTATGTCTATGACAACAAATACGCGATTTTTCTTTGGGGCCCGCCGCAAAAAGTCGTTTTGATCGAAAATGTAGAAATAGCCGAAAGCTATCGCCAACAGTTTCTGGCGCATTGGGGCGCGTCAAAAACCCCAGCATAAGGCAAGCCAAGAAGAACAAGTGAAGTATTGGTGGACCAAAGGCGATGAATCTGGGCACCAATGGGCAATCAAGGTTAAAATCTCGTAGTGAGCGTGCCATAGGGGATTGAAACTGGCACCTTTCCGTTAACTTTGATCTAGTGAGCAGTACCCATCTTTTGAGAGATCGAAGCGGTTAGGCGACGGGTTTGACATTCAAGGTTAATTGGTTACGTTGCGTCGGCACAGCTAAAATCGCTATAGCCTACACAGGATAAAATGAGCATAAGCAAAGCGGTTCTTTTGCAATGAATTCAGCGAAGAAGAAAGCCGAGCATTGAATCATTCTATCTAACATAGGCTATACACTCGTCGTTTGAAAGTAATTGCGTCTGCATTGCTTATTGCATTTTAAGGATTTATATTCAGGATTATTACCATGAATAGTGACTCCGTTTAAATCATGCAGAGCTTAGCCCTTATTAGCCTTCCGGCAGACGCAAAAGAGTTGCACTGGCCCAGTAGAAATGAATGGTTTCCTGCTGAGACTTGCGCCCGACACATTTTAGTCGGGAGGGAGCAATCTTTACCAAATTTTCCGGTGAACATCCTTAAGCGCGAAGCGAGCATTCTCCAGATATCGCATACGGCGAACCGCGTAGATTCAAGGATAATGATGACTCTGACGGGACAGGCCGCTTATGAATTCTTACTGCGTTTTGCCTGTGGACTCGAAAGTCAGAATGCCGGAGAATATTTTGTACTGCAGGATCTGAAATCAAGCTGGAGCAATTATCGAGATAAGCATCCAACTGATGCCAAACCGCTTACCAAGACAGTCGAAAGTATCTTGGCCGATGCAAAAACCGTTCGTAGCCATATTTTTGGTGGGAACTTGCATTCGACACGGTATGAAATATCTGCATTGACAATAGCCGGAGTAAAAAAGAGCGATCATGTTCTTTTGGTTGCAGACAACAACTCGATAACAAAAAAAGTTGCTCGAGCCTTGGGGCGCAGTGCGGCACAGCGTGCTGGCAGCATAAGCGTCACCCATCCCAACTCGCAAGCTTTGCAAAATCGTTTCAAAGAATTGACAATGTTAAAGGAACAGAAATTTATAGATTGTCCTATCGCCCCAGTTTCTTTCGACGAGGCTTTGAGAACAGGCTTTAATGAAGCCAATCACGTCTTCGTTTGCACACCGATGCTTGATACGTTGGAACAAGCGCATACGAATATCGTTGATGCGTGGATGCGCCGGTCACGTTCAGATGGGAATTTAGTCGTATTGCAGCAGATAAAAAAAGAAACCATCCCTGCCAAATTATGGCTTGGAACATCATTGCAAAACTGTATTCTTTCTGACGCCGTGCAAACGCAATTTCAGAAAGATATTGAGTATAACCAACGTTTACTTGAAAAAGCAGCACGTGGATGTCGTAATGCGGCAGCCGCTCGAGCAACGGGGCTGACTTCTGGCAAAGTCTCGGAAGTTATCGTCAAGCATATTGAGGACAATTACGCAGACGTATGTGGTCATATTGCCTCTCTGGAACAGCGCAGTACACATAGGCCAGCCATCAACCTCAGCAATTCATGCCAAAGCGTTTGTCGTCTCGCGTAATCCCAACGACTGATACATTATGGGTGACGTATGCTGCTTTACTGCTGCAAAGGCGCATACGGGGAAGCCCTACAAGGCTGACCACTTCAAACATGAATGGAAGCGCGTTGCCGATAGTGCTGGATTACAGGGGCTTGTCTTTCATGGCTTACGCAAGACAGCAACGGGCTATCTTGCTTCCAGCCTCCGCCATCTGTTCCGTTACCGCAGCGCGCATGGGTGATGAGAGGCACATTGTCGGGCTGGTAGGAAAACTTCTCAATGCTAGCGATGAACTCTCGTCATCCGCTGCCATCACCTCTGAAACGTTCAAGGCCATCGTCACCGGCGAGCCGGTCGAGGGGCGCGACGTATATAAAAGCCGAATCGAATTCCGTCCTATCGCGCAGCATATTTTCGCCACCAACACGCTTCCACCGTTCCAGGGCGGCATGGATCGTGGCGTGTAGCGCCGGTTGCTGGTCATTACCTTCAATCGCGTGATTCCGCTGGAAGAACGGATCGAAGGCATTGGACGGCGCATTGCGACAGAAGAGGCCGATCATCTGCTGGCCTTCGCCGTCTCCGGGGCATCCCGCCTCATCCGCCAGCGTAATTCTACCATCCCAGCCAGCAGCAGGGCGGCGCTGACCGACTGGATTTTGGGCGCCGGTCCAGTTTTGGCCTGGCTGGCCGAATGCGTTGAAATCAAGCCACATGTGAACGGCTTTCCCAATATGGCCACGCGCGCCGCCTATGAACGTTTCCATGTCTGGGCGGTGGCGGAAGGTTTTAACCGCGACAAGTTGCCAGCGATCAACGGTTTCGTGCAACGGGTTTTAGCCAATGGAACAGGCATCGAATCCAAGCGCATGAACACAGGGAGAATTTTTCTTGGCCTTACGCTGAAGCATGAGGATGTTTCCACATACGCCTCCCGCTACGACATGGGGGGGGCGGTTTAAATCAAGGCAGCCTTCGATGATGCGACCGATTTGGGCTTTTACGCGTTCGCAGCCAAAATGAGACAGGGGGGTGTCCCCCAAAAACACGACAGCACGCGACAAGCGTAGTCAACAAACGCCTATGATGGT
>CAIXLI010000067.1 GCA_903920205.1 uncultured Pseudomonadota bacterium | reverse complement strand
GAAAGTTCCATCCCCACGTTGACTCATATTCACGGCGTCACCGCAATACAAATCTACCGCTTGCCTCCCTTTAACTTAAGCCTGTGACCCGCCAGACTCACTCGGTACGGCTAGGCAGTTACGAAAATACTTTCGTAGACACGCTCGATCCGAAGCATTCGCCATCGCCATACCCGCCATATCATGCATCATAGGAGCAGAGGAATCGGCAACAGCCGCCCCCCGAACAGGCACAGAAGCCCCCGCCCCGACCGCCAAGATCAGCATCAAGAGCAACGCCAGACATCTGGTGAACAAGGAATGCCGCATGGAGGCTATGGTAAGGCCGTTGGCGGTTGGGGACAAGGAGGATTTTAAGAGGGGGAAGGAGCGAGCAGTCAACTATTACAATTAACCGTTCATCGCCACAAATCCAGAAGATCCCAGTCCTCTGGAAAACCCGTTTGCCCGATTGCGATACCAGGAGCCTTCGGAAAAGTTACCAACATATCCTTCAGCCGTTCCCCCCAAGTTGTCGCTGGATTTATCGTTCGAAGGAGATACTTCATAATCGCAGCGGAAGCGTAGAGTTTGTATCGGGCATATCCGTCTTGAGCCAAATGATCCAGCAGTGGCATCTCCCCAAATTTTGGCATTTTGGCACTGTCGGTTAATGAACGGTTCCAAACACGCCCATGATGAGCGCAAATGTTTCTGACGAGGTTCATATTTCTCAACCAGCTCGTTAGCAAATCGGCTCGAGGAACACCATACCGCCGCGTAAACTTTGTTCAGTTCCGGCTCATATAGATCCGGCTTGATCACGCCTTCTTTCAGATTATCGAGCACCACGTATTTCGTGCAGCCCCCAAAGGCCCGGAATGCTTCCTCGTGCAGTTTCGCCCATACTTCCTGGCTCGTCTTCCACACCACCCTACGAAACGACTTGCCCGAGTATTTGAGCGTCATCACAAACAGATACGGCTTCTTCCATTTGCCATTCGGCTGCAGCGTCGGCGCCCCTTCGCCGTAATCGACCTGTGCCTCTTCCCCGGGGCCGTACTCCAGAAAGTCAAAGCGTTCGGGATTCCGCCGCTTCAGCCCTTTCACAAACCTTTGCACCGAGCTGTATTTGTGACTGAACCCGTGCATCTCCACCAGATCCTGGTAGATCGACATCGCGTTCCGGCCCAAATCGACCTGCTTCTCAATCCATTCCCGATGCGGCGCGCTTTCGCTCACCGATAGCTTCGAAACAGCGGTCAGAGCCGGTCGACAGGGTGGGTGGTTTTGACTTTCTCCACCCTCAGAGCCGGTCGACGGGGTGGGTGGTTTTGAAAATTGCTTCGCAACCCGCCTCACCGTACTCCGGTCAATAACTAGTCTGCGCGCGATTTCTCTAAGCCCTACGCCTCTTTCAAGAAGCTCTTCAATGCTCTTACGCTTATATTCAGACACGACGTTCATCCTTTCCTCCGCTTCTTTTGTGAAGCGGCCAGATTAACGTCTGCCGTTACCTTTTCACCTCAGGGGTGGGTGGTTTTCAGGTGTCGATTGGTGGGTGGTTTTGCCCGTCGCGCGGGGGGAATATGCGTAATATACTTCGTTTTGTTTATAAACCACTCTTTTTCCTGCTATTAGGCATTGCCTTTGATAAATCAAAGTTTCATCGCCTCTCGATGTAACTTAAGCAGTTTTTCGTTTTTAAAATAATTCGTGCTTTCTTGTTATCTGCCTTTCATCCTTCTGTTGACTGTTCATTTTTGTTGGCCCCCTCCCCTGCCCTGCCGTCCCCAAAATACTTGGGTTTTGCTCATCGTTGCGCTACATTGTAGCTACAAAAGGAGGGTGTTGATATGATTGAAAATTCAGTTGTCAGGGCAAGGATTGACGCCGCCACGAAGGCCGAGGCTTCCACTATACTGGCTTCCATAGGGCTTTCCGTGTCCGATGCCGTAAGGCTTATGTTGAAACGGGTTGTTGCTGAAAAGGCATTGCCTTTTGAGCCGCTCATTCCCAATGCAGAAACGATTGAGGCCATTAAAGCCGCACGACG
>CAIXLI010000066.1 GCA_903920205.1 uncultured Pseudomonadota bacterium | reverse complement strand
TGGCTCTGGTCAAAATAGCGCGCTATTTCTCGCCGCAATTTGCCCCCCTGCTATGGTATGCAACCAAAGATTCTAATGCAGCGGTGCGTGTTCAGGCTGCGACGACGCTTGCAAACATCGAACGCATTTTTATGATGCGGTACATGAAACTTGAAAGTGCGCTGGAAGCCCATCATGGCGCTTCGCCCGAAAAGCTTAAGTTGGCAGAGTTTTATGATGATTACGCTCATGCGGGACTGCTCGACGAAAAAAGCCGCCACGATCTTCGTATCAAGGCAATTTCTATTTATAGAACATATTTAGATCATCATGAGGATCGGGAGTGCGCCATCCGCCTGAGTCGCCTCTATCTGCGTCAAGGCACCCCGGAAAAAGCCCTTCTTTTGCTTGAACCTCTTGCAAAATCTCCGGATACCTCTGACCACGCCGTGCACTGGTATATGGAATGCCTCTATAGCCTCCACAAGTTTGATGCCTTGCGCGCCTTTGCTAATAGCAATGCCCAGTCTTTTGGAAAACAGGCCCCCCCCGGCCTGTATATCGATAAAATCGACAATCTTCACAGCATATGGCAAAATCAACCCTCGCCCTCCGTGCCTCCGATGGAGGCGACCAGGAATGTCGCGTGAACCCGATGTCTGTCTGATTCTTGAAGGCACCTACCCTTATGTATCGGGCGGCGTGTCAAGCTGGACGCATGAGCTCATTAAAACACACAAACACCTGACCTTTGCGCTTGTGTCGCTGGTAGCGCCGAACGCGCCAACCACCATGCTGTACACATTACCCGACAATGTCGTCAGCCTCGAAACGCTGAAACTGCAAGACCTTCCCAAAGGCGATAAGCTCTCTTTGGAGGAAGATAAAGCTCTTTGCGCGAAGCTTGAACCGCTCCTCTACAAGCTTCAGTCATGTGCCACGCTTGATAATCTCAAGGCTATTATCGGGGTTCTGACGCCGTGGCACGGAAAGATTGGCAGACAAACGCTTCTGGAATCCAACGCTATGTGGGATCTACTGGTGCGCATGTATAAGACAACCATGCCAGCAACGTCATTCCTTGATTATTTCTGGTCGTGGAGAGGTCTCTTTGGCAGCCTTTTTAGCATTCTTCTCACCGAGCTGCCGAAAGCGAAAGTTTATCACTCATTATGCACAGGCTATGCAGGCCTGCTGCTCGCACGCGCACATTTGGAAACCGGCCTTCCCTGTCTTATTACCGAACACGGCATTTATACCAATGAACGCCGTATCGAAATCGTTAGTGCTGAATGGATCGACGACATCAAAGGATTCAATCTTTCTATTTCCAGCGGCGAAGATGAGCGCGACATCAAAGACTTCTGGATCGACACTTTCGGCAATTATTCCCGCTTATGCTACGAAGCGTCAAAAATTATCATTACGCTTTATGAAGGCAATCAGGAATTTCAACGGATGGACGGAGCCGACCCAAAGAAAATGCGTGTGATTCCGAACGGAATCGATTTTGACCACTTTACTAACATTACCCGCACGGAACATGTCCCGACGGTGGCCTTTATCGGTCGAGTGGTTCCGGTCAAGGATGTGAAAATATACATCAAAGCTGTGCAAATCATTAAACAATCTATCCCCGGTTTGCGGGCATTTATTTTGGGGCCCAATGAGGAAGACCCTGCATATAGCAAAGAGTGCTGTGATCTTGTCGAGCATTTGTCTCTCGGGGATACGATGATATTCACCGGCGGCGTGGATATCCGCAATTATCTCGGAGAAATTGATGTCCTCCTCCTTACCAGCATTAGCGAAGCGCAACCGCTCGTCGTGCTTGAAGCTGGCGCGGCAGGTATACCAGCCGTGACAACCGATGTGGGGGCTTGCCATGAAATGATTATGGGCACGGCCCATGAAAAACCCCGTCTGGGTTGCGGTGGTGCCGTAGTTGGGCTTGGCAATCCGGTCGCAATAGCTAACGCAGCGATTAAGCTCCTCAGCGATCTCACCTATTACGAAAGCTGTAGTAACACCATGAGGCAGCGCGTCAAAACAAGCTACCGCAAAGACGACCAACGCAGCGCCTATGAATTTATCTATGCCGATCTAATCAACAATACAGATAATCGACCCGGCAATATCGGCTTTGAACATGAAGCCAATTCAAATAGTAGGGCTTAGGAAGCATCAGTTCGCAAGTTATTATTAACACACTATATATTGGGAATTATTTTATGGCTGGAATTGGTTTCGTTCTCCGCAAGCTTTACATGCGCGATGATCTGTCGGGTCTGGTCGCCGCATGCCTGCACTCAACTTTTGCCTCGGCGGGCCCCTGGCTTTGCACAGTTTTGGCAATCGGAACCATTTCCATAATCGAAAGAAGCATTACAGGCACAAGTAACTTATTGGAATTCCGCGTTATTCTTATTTACAATTTTTCCTTCTCTCTTGTTATTTCAGGGCCCGTTTATATGGTCGTCACACGCTATCTTTCTGATAGCATTTATCGACGCGATGTTTCAGGCGCGCAGGGGCTTCTGCTCGGTTCCCTTGTGCTGCTTTGGGGAATTAGCACCGCTCTTGCGTCGACATTTTACTTTTTCTACGCTTCGTTCGCGTCAGTAATGGCCTTAAGCGCGATTATTAATTTTGCCTTGCTAAGCGCTGTATGGCTGACTGCGATTTTTATATCGGCTATGCGCAATTATAAGCTGATTACGCATGCGTTCCTGTCAGGAATGTTATTTGCAGTTTTTAGTAGCGCGATCCTTTCTAGAAATTATGGTGCGGCTGGAATTCTCAATGGTTTCTCGGCAGGCCTCAGCATTATCGCTGCTGTCCTGATAGGAAATTTTCTTGCGGAATACCCTTATCCTGTTCACAAGCCTTTTGCTTTTCTCCCTTATTTTCAAAAATACTGGGAAATCGCTCTTAGCGGCTTTGTCTACAGCGCAGCAATATGGGTTGATAAATGGATTATGTGGTTTGCGCCCGAAGCTACGAGAATGGATAACTACCTTGTCATTTATCCGGCTTATGACAGTTCCATGTTCATCGCCTATCTGACAACGGTGCCCGCAATGGCATTATTCCTGTTCAGCGCAGAGACGACTTTCTACGAGCGCTACACGCGCTTCTATCGCGATATAGAAAGGAAGGCAACTCTAGCCAAAATTGAAAAAAACCATCTCTTAATCATGCGGGCGATTTTTGACAGCTCGAGAAGTTTTCTCATCATTCAAGGTGGCATCGCCTTCCTCGGCATTCTTGTTGCCCCACAGATCATATCGATGATCCAGGGGAATTTCTCTCAGATCGGCATGCTGCGTTATGGGTTACTTGGCTCCTTTTTCCAGATCCTGACTATGTTTCAAGTAATCCTGCTGACTTACTTCGATAACCGTAAGGCCTGTTTGGGGATTCAAACCCTGTTTCTTGCGACGAACGCGATCTTCACGCTCTTTAGCCTTCAGGCAGGGTTTTCATATTATGGGATGGGCTATTTTTTTGCGTCTTTTGTGACTTTTTTAGTTGCCGCATTTGTTACTTACTCCTACGTACGGAGGCTGCCTTATCATACCTTCATAACGTCAAATGCATCGGTTAAAAGATAAAGAAATTCCACGACGAGAGGGCGCTTCATTTGTGGCTATCAGCCCACCCATTACGGCTTAGTTGCGGATAAGCATTCTCGGCTGCATTGATCCATAACGCCCAAGACACGGAACCGTCGCCCATCCGATAACGCATCGCTCAGAAAAGTAAGCGTGCCGTGAAGGCCCTGGCTATGCAGGCTTGACGGTGACGTTCCAAGGGAGCAGCTGGTCGATCTTGTTGATGGGATGATCGGCGATGCGGGAGATGATGTCGCAAAGATAGGCTTC
>CAIXLI010000065.1 GCA_903920205.1 uncultured Pseudomonadota bacterium | reverse complement strand
GCAACAATCAAACACGCTGCCAGCAATTTACTCAGAACCTCAAAAGGCAAGGAAAGCCTTCAACTTAAACGACATATCGCAGCTTGGGACACCGATTTCCTCTGCAATGTGATCGCATGTTAACTCAGTCGATTGCCCTGCCCGTCAATTGTAAGCCCCCCCGATATTAACACTTGGTTATCTAATTTATGGTGCAATCGGGGTTCGGCTTCTTTGGTGAGTCGGGAAAGATCGGGGTTGAGATGTTCACGGAAGACAATCAGCTTTTCGTTCGTAAAACGCTTTCTTTGCACGATTTGGGCGATTATGGGCTTGAAACCTTTGCCTATATCAAGCCTGTGATCGTCGACGGGCGCGTTTATCACTCGATCCATGCGGCGGATGGCACGCCTTTGACCGTTATGGCTGAACGCGAGCTCGCCTTTGCCACCGTGCGCCAGTACGATTTGGAACCGACCAGCGTGCATTAACGGGCTGATTTCGTCAGAGAAATTCAAAGAAAACCGATTGGGGCTTGTTTGGCAATAAGAAACAAAATGGGATTCCGCAAAGTCGCATTTTTTGCAAGCAAGAGCAAAAAAAGAGACTTTTGAAGAATGACGAAAAAATATTAAAAGATTGGTTCTGTTTGTTCAATAGCCTTGAAAAAGCGCCCCAATAACGCCCCATTTTCGTGGTGAGGTTGCTTGCTGGCTCTTTGCGGGGCGGCTTGCTATCTTTTGCCCTTGATTCTCCCTCTTTCTTCGCGCCGCCGATAGGCAGGTTATGAATCCCTCGCGTCTTTTTATTCAACGACCGGTGGCGACCTCGCTTTTGATGGTCGCTATTTTGCTGGCGGGATTTGTGGCGTTTCGCTTTTTGCCCTTGTCGGCCTTGCCGCAGGTCGATTATCCGACGATTCAGGTTCAGACATTCTACCCGGGGGCCAGTCCCGACGTTATGACATCCGCCGTTACAGCGCCTTTGGAACGGCAATTTGGGCAAATGCCAGGATTGACGCAAATGTCTTCGGTCAGTTCCGCCGGAGCCTCTGTCCTCACCCTCCAATTTGATCTTAGCCTTCCTTTGGACATCGCAGAGCAGGAAGTTCAGGCGGCGATCAATGCCGCAGAAAACCTGTTGCCGTCCGATTTACCTGCTCCGCCCATTTACGCCAAGGTGAACCCCGCCGATGCCCCTGTGCTGACTTTGGCGGTGACATCGAAAACTTTGCCTTTGACCGAAGTCGAAGATTTGACCGACACGCGACTGGCGCAAAAGATTTCGCAGCTTCCGGGCGTCGGCTTGGTTAGCCTTTCCGGTGGGCAGCGTCCTGCCGTGCGGGTGATGGCGAATATGGAGGCTTTGGCGGCCTATGGGTTGAATATCGACGATCTGCGCTCCAGCATCGGCAACGCTAATGCCAACGCGCCCAAAGGAAGTTTTGACGGGCCCCAGCGTTCGACCACGATCAACGCTAACGATCAGTTGAAAAGCGCCGCCGAATACAAAAACATTATTATTGCCTATCAGAATGGCGCTACGGTGCGGTTGAAGGACGTTGCGGACATTCAGGATAGTGCCGAGAATATGCATTTGGGGGCGTGGTCTGGCAAAACGCCTGCGATTATTGTCAACATTCAACGCCAACCCGGGGCGAATGTTATTCAGGTTGTTGATACGATCCAAAAACTTTTGCCGAATTTGAAGAGCGGCCTTCCTGCCGCTCTTGATGTCGATGTTTTGACTGACCGCACTACGACCATCCGCGCCTCGGTGCATGATGTCGAGCTTGAGCTTCTGATGTCGGTGGCCTTGGTCGTTGCCGTGATTTTCCTGTTTTTGCGCAATGTTCCGGCGACAATTATTCCTAGTCTTTCGGTGCCCGTGTCACTCGTTGGCACCTTTGCCATTATGTATTTGGCGGGGTTTAGTTTGAACAACCTGTCTTTGATGGCTTTGACGATTGCGACGGGCTTTGTCGTCGATGACGCGATTGTGATGATTGAGAACATTTCGCGCTACATAGAAAAAGGCGACAAGCCGATGGAGGCCGCGCTGAAAGGCGCAGGCGAAATCGGTTTTACGATTGTGTCCCTGACCGTTTCGCTGATTGCTGTGTTGATCCCGCTGTTGTTCATGGGCGATGTCGTGGGGCGTTTGTTCCGCGAATTTGCGATTACGCTGTCGGTGACGATTTTGATCTCTGCCGTCGTGTCGCTGACGCTTGTGCCGATGATGTGTGCGCGGTTGTTGAAGCCGCATGCGCCAGAAAAAGAAGGCGCGTTCTTGCGCAAGACTCAGCAAGGGTTTGATTCCGTTCTTGCCGCCTATGGACGCGGTTTGACGTGGGTTTTTGACCATCAGAAGCTGACATTGTTCGTGGCACTCGGCACTTTGGTGCTGACGGCGTTTCTTTATACCGTTGCGCCAAAGGGATTCTTTCCCGTTCAAGACACCGGACTTATTCAGGGTATTTCTCAAGCCCCGCAATCCGTCTCCTATGCCGCGATGGCGGAACGGCAACAAGCCCTTGCCGAGGCGATTTTGGAAGACCCCGATGTGGACAGCCTTTCTTCTTTCATCGGTGTGGACGGCACGAATGTGACGCTGAATAGCGGGCGGTTTCTGATCAACCTAAAACCCTTGGCACAACGCAAAGCTTCCGCCAGCGACATTATCCGCCGCATCAACAAGAAAACCGCCTCGATTCAAGGCGTGACACTTTACATGCAGCCTGTTCAGGATATGACCATCGACAGCACCGTCAGCCGCACGCAATACCAGTTTATGATGGAAGATTCCGATACGGACGAATTAAACAGATGGGTTCCGGCGGTGGTGTCGAAATTGCGCCAAATTCCGCAATTGGAAGATGTTTCCGACAATTTACAGCAAGACGGTCTTGCCTATTACGTCGCCGTCGACCGCGACACGGCGGGAAGACTTGGAATCTCTCTCGCCACCGTCGATAACGCGCTGTATGACGCTTTCGGACAGCGCATCGTGTCGACTATCTTTACCCAGTCGAACCAATATCGCGTTATCTTGAACACGCCTGCGACGATGGCCTCGTTGCAATCGATTTATTTGCCGTCGGCGGATGGCAAGCAGGTGCCGCTTGCCGTCATCGCCACGATCAAGGAACAACGCGCCGCGCTGCAGATCAATCATCTGGGGCAATTTCCCGCGGCACAGGTTTCGTTTAACCTCGCGCCGAAAGCCTCGCTGGGTGAAGCCGTTACGGCCATTGAAAAAGCCGAACAGGAAATTGGCGTGCCGTCTAGCGTGATGACAAGCTTCCAAGGCTCTGCTCTCGCCTTCCGCGCCTCGCTGGGCAACGAATTGCTTTTGATTCTTGCGGCAATCGTCACCGTCTATATCGTGCTGGGCGTTTTGTATGAAAGCTATATCCATCCGATTACCATCATCTCGACGCTGCCTTCGGCGGGTGTCGGGGCGCTGCTGGCTTTGATTGTGGCGGGTAAGGAGCTGGATATTATCGCCGTCATCGGCATCGTTTTGTTGATCGGCATTGTCAAGAAAAACGCGATTATGATGATCGACTTTGCGCTGGAGGCCGAACGGGTCGAAGGTAAATCTCCGCGTGATGCCATTTATCAAGCCTGCCTGCTGCGCTTCCGCCCCATTATGATGACGACGATGGCGGCCTTGCTGGGGGCGTTGCCGTTGATGTTGGGATCGGGGATGGGATCGGAATTGCGGCATCCGTTGGGCATTGCCATTGTCGGCGGGTTGGTTGTGTCGCAAGTTCTGACCTTGTTTACGACACCCGTTATCTATCTGGCGTTTGATCGTCTTGCTCGGCGTTGGCGCGGGGCGGCTGCGGAAGACGCGGCATGAGTTTTTCATCCCTCTTTATCAAGCGCCCCGTAGCGACATCGCTTTTGACTGCGGGGATTGCGCTGGCGGGGGCTTTGGCGTTTTTTAGACTTCCTGTTGCGCCGCTTCCTCAAGTCGATTTTCCGACGATCATGGTCAACGCGTCGATGCCGGGCGCGAGTCCCGAAACCATGGCGACCAGCGTGGCGACACCTTTGGAACGGCATTTGGGGCAAATCGCCGATGTGGCGGAAATGACTTCGCAAAGCACGATTGGCAATGCGAGGGTTACGTTGCAGTTCGGGCTTAATAGGGATATTGACGGCGCGGCGCGGGATGTTCAGGCGGCGATCAACGCTGCCCGTGCCGATTTGCCCACCAGCCTGAAAAGCAACCCGACCTATCGCAAAATGAACCCTGCCGACGCGCCGATCATGATTTTCGCGCTGACCTCGCCGACCTTGACGCCCGGGCAGATTTACGACGCGGGTTCGACTGTTCTGGCGCAAAAACTTTCGCAAATCAAAGGGGTGGGGCAGGTCAATGTCGGTGGAAGTTCCCTTCCCGCCGTACGCGTCGAGCTGAACCCGCGCGTGTTGTTCAAATACGGTATCGGCCTTGAAGATGTACGCGCCGCTCTTGCCGCCGCCAATGCCAACAGCCCCAAGGGTGCGTTGGAAGAGCAGGGGCAGCATTTCCAGATTTACACCAACGACCAAGCCAAACATGCCGAAGATTTCCGCGATCTGGTTATCGCGTGGCGGGCTGGCGCGCCTGTGCGTTTGCGCGATGTGGCAGAGGTGAAAGATTCAGTCGAAGATTTACGCAATCAAGGCATTTTCAACGGCAAGCCCTCTGTCGCCTTGATTATCACCAAACAGCCGGGCGCGAATGTCATCGATACCATCGACCGTATCAAGGTGGAGATGCCGCATCTGCGTGCCGCCATTCCGGCAGCGATAGATTTGACTGTCGCTTTGGATCGCACCACGACCATCCGCGCCTCGCTGCGCGACGTCGAACGTACGATGATGATTTCGACCGTGCTAGTTATTCTGGTGGTGTTTCTGTTTTTGCGCAACGCTCGCGCCGCGATTATTCCCAGTATTGCCGTGCCCGTCTCGATGCTCGGTACATTCGGGGTTATGTATCTTTTGAATTACAGCCTCGATAATCTCTCGTTGATGGCGATGACGGTTGCGACGGGATTTGTCGTCGACGATGCGATTGTCGTTTTGGAAAATGTTATGCGTCATATCGAGGCGGGAATGCCAAGGCGGCAAGCGGCGATTTTAGGCGCAAAAGAAGTCGGGTTTACGGTTCTGTCGATGAGCCTTTCCCTGATCGCGGTCTTTACGCCGATTCTGCTGATGGGCGGCATTATTGGGAGGTTGTTCCACGAATTTGCGGTTACCTTGTCGGTGGCTATTTTGGTGTCTTTGGCGGTGTCGCTGACGACAACCCCTGTTTTGTGTTCGCGTTGGCTGGGGTTGGGCGCGAAACATATTCATGCGGGAAAGCGGCGAAAATTTCTGACCAAAATCTATGACGTCAGCGAAAACGCGTTTACCCGCCTGCGCCGCGCTTATGACCTTACCCTTATGCGGGCGTTGCGCCATAAGCGACTTGTGATGCTGATTTTGGCGGCGACTTTGGGGCTGAACGTCTATCTGTTTAAGATCGTGCCTAAAGGTTTTTTTCCGCAGCAAGATACCGGCGTGATCATGGGGGGCGTGCAGGGCGATCAGGATATTTCGTTCCAATCAATGAAAAAGAAGATGACCGATTTTGCCGAGATCGTGCAGCAGGATCCGGCGGTGGATACGGTTACGGCTTTTACAGGCGGCGGCTCGACCAATTCCGGCTTTTTCTTTATGTCGCTGAAGCCGCAAGCCCAGCGCCGCGTTTCCTCCGACGACGTTATCGATCGTTTGCGTAGGCCTTTAAGTCGCGTGCCCGGCGCGTCGCTTTTCCTGCAATCCGCGCAGGATTTACGCATGGGGGGGCGACAGGGCACTGCGCAATACCAATATACACTCCAATCAGACAGTCTGAATGATTTGCGGGCATGGACGCCCAAGCTGGCGGAGGCGTTGAAGCATGATCCCACTGTTGCGGATGTTAATTCAGACCAGCAGGACGCGGGCTATGAAACCGATGTCGTTGTCGACCGCGATTCCGCCGCAAGGGTTGGGCTGAACGCGACGCAAATTGACAACGCGCTTTATGACGCCTTTGGACAGCGGCAGGTTTCGGTGATCTATAACCCGCTGAACCAATATCATGTAGTGATGGAAGTCGCGCCCGAGTTCTGGCAAAGCCCCGAAACGTTGAAGGAGGTTTATGTCAGCACCTCAGGCGGCAGTCTGGGGGGCGCGGAATCGACAAGCGCCAATCCTAGCGCGGCCTCGCGCAACGCCGCCACTAATGCCATCGCGGCGACGGGGCATGGCAGTGCCTCGACGGGCTCCGCGATCAGCGCGACCGCTGTCACCATGATCCCTCTTTCGGCGGTCAGCACGCTTGTCTCGAACGCCACGCCGCTTTCCGTCAATCATCAGGGGCATTTTGCCTCGACGACATTGTCCTTTAACCTGCCTATCGGAAAATCCTTGGGCGATGCTACGACGGCAATTGATGATGCGATGCGCAAAATCGGGGTGCCTTCCAATGTTCATGGAAGCTTTCAAGGAACGGCGCAGGTTTTCCAGCAATCGCTGAATAACGAACCCATCTTGATCCTCGCGGCGCTGCTGGCGGTTTATATCGTGTTGGGCGTTTTGTATGAAAGCCTCATTCATCCGCTCACCATTCTTTCGACGTTGCCTTCGGCGGGGGTAGGGGCTGTGGCGGGTTTGATGCTGTGTCATGCGCCGTTCGATATTATGGGGATGATCGGAGTCATTCTGCTGATCGGCATTGTTAAGAAAAACGCGATCATGATGATTGATTTTGCTTTGGATGCCCAGCGAACGCAGGGGTTGACGCCGCAACAGGCGATTTATCGCGCTTGTTTGCTGCGCTTTCGCCCGATCATGATGACGACGCTTGCGGCTTTGTTCGGCGCGATTCCGCTGGCGATAGGGCTGGGCGAAGGGGCGGAATTGCGCCGACCCTTGGGTATTTCGATTGTCGGCGGTCTTGTGGTTAGCCAATTACTGACTTTGTTCACGACACCTGTTATCTATCTTTACCTTGATCGCTTCAGCCGGTGGTGGAAGAGGCGAAGGAGCCACGCATGAAGAAAATCTTTTCCCCCCATCCTTCCTTGCTTTTGGCGTTGATGATGGCCTCGGCTTGCGCTGTCGGGCCCGATTACGAGAAACCGCCTGTCGAAACGCCTGCCGTGTTCAAAGAAGCGGGAAATTGGAAACAATCTACGCCTCAAGACGCCATAGACCGAGGCGCGTGGTGGACGATTTATCAAGACCCCATTTTGAACGCTTTGGAAAGCCAGATCGATATTTCCAACCAGAATTTGAAACAATCCGAAGCGGCCTATCGCGCCGCCACGGCGCTGGCTGACCAGACCCGCGCCAGTTTGTTTCCGACCGTATCAGCGAATAAAGCGACCACGCGTAACGGACGCGGAACCCATACTGCCGCGACGACGTATGATTTGTCGGCGGGGGCGAGTTGGAGCCTTGATGTTTGGGGCAAAATCCGCCGCGCGGTGGAAGGCGATGAAGCCCGTGCCGAGGCCAGCGCGGCAGAGCTTGCCTCGGCGCGTTTGTCGGCGCAGGCGGAGCTTGCCACCGATTATTTTGCCCTTCGTGTGCAGGATGAATTGCAGCGGCTTTTGGATAAAACCGTCGAAAACGACCAGAAAATTTTGACTATCGTTGAAAACCAATACAAGGCCGGAGTTGCCGCGCAATCCGACCTGTTATCGGCGCAAACGGAAGTGGAAAACGCTCGCGTTCCTGCTATCGGCGCGGGCATCAAACGCGCTCAGTTGGAACATGCGATTGCGGTTTTGGTGGGTAAAGCGCCGTCAGATTTCACACTTGCCTCTGTGAATGCCGTCGGCAAAGTGCCTATGATTCCGGCTGATGTGCCCTCTGTTCTTCTGGAGCGTCGCCCTGATATTGCTAGTGCCGAACGGCAAATGGCGGCGGCTAATGCGGGGATAGGCGTTGCGGAGGCGGCTTATTATCCCGATCTGACTCTTTCCGCCTCTTACGGGTTTAGCACCACCGTTTTGGACAATCTGTTGAAAGCCGCCAGCACCGTATGGTCGTTCGGGGCTTCGGTCGGCGGCACCTTGATCGATTTCGGCGCACGCGACTCCGCGACCGAGGAAGCCCGCGTGAATTTCGACGTTAGCGTCGCCACCTATCGGCAGACGGTCTTGACCGCCTTCCAAAGCGTCGAAGACAATCTGGCGGCGCAACGCATTCTGGTCGATCAGGAGAAGGCGCAAAACCTAGCCACTGCCAGCGCTCGCAAAAACGAGCAAGTCTCGCTTAATCAATATAAAGAAGGTCTTGTGCCTTATAACGCCGTTCTGTTGGCGCAGATCACGCGTCTGAACGATGAACAGGCGTCCCTCTCCGTCCTCGGCAATCGGCTTGTCGCCAGCGTTGCGTTGATTGAATCCCTAGGGGGAGGGTGGGATGCGGGGCGGTTGGCGCGATAGGGCTGAATTTTTCTTGAAATCCCGATGAAAGACCAGCATACCTTGTCCTTAGCCTTATAGAATAGAGTCGCGCCGCAAGCGCGGTTTGTGCATCCCTTTTTGTCGGAGATTAACATGCGTCTTTCCCGTCTCGCTTGTTTCGGCTTTATGCTGATAGTTCTTCCCTCTATGGCTCAGGCGGGAGAAAAAATTATTGCTGCGCACTATACCTGCAGGCAAAGCGTTCCTTGCGAAGACCGGTCGGACGGTTTTTCTTCTGCCCAATGGGCGCAAGCGGGCACAGCTTGCGCGCAGGAAGCTTTCGGAGTCTCGAAGCCCGATGGCATTATTGACGATGTGGCGGGTTTAAACAGTTCAAACTGCTTAACGACAAAATCAGGCGCTGGCATTAAGAACGGGGGGCCGACGCTATTGCCCCAATGTTGCGTTGTCAGCGTCCCCACCGGCGGCTGCGCCATTAGCTGCAATCTCGAACAACAATAGTTTGCCGACAAGAGCGGCGCTTTATCGCGCCGTTCCCTCTTTGGGTAGGAGTTTATCTAGCGCCTGCTCCAGCTTTTCCTGACGCAAGTCTTGCTCGCGCAGTTGCGCTTTGAGCGCGTCGTTCTCTTGTTTCAATTCCTGCACGGCGCCAATCAGCGGGGAAATGAGGCCGTCATACCCGACTGCCTTATAGCCTGTCGGCCCATCCGTGACGAGGGCGGGATAGACCTTCTCGACTTCTTGCGCGATCAAGCCCGTGCTTTGTTTGCCGTTCGCCTTATAGGTAAAGGAGACGGGCCTGAGCTTCATAATGTCCGCAAGAGAATGAGAGAGCCCTACGATATTCGTTTTTAAGCGTTCATCCGAGCTGTAGTAAACAAATTGTCCGGCGAAGAGATTGTTCGCATACAACAGTCCCGAAACACTCATGCCGCCGTTAATGACGACGGTATAGTTGCAGGCAGCCACGGTTGTGGGGGAGGTTGGAGACACGCACCCAGTATTTTGAATGTTGATGACAGGGTTGGTTGCTCCGGTTCCTGGCGTGCTAAGGGTAATAAACGTCGCGCCCGCTGCGCCTGCGGTGCCGCTTATTAAGCCGTTTGTTCCAAGATTTACAGTGCCGTTCGTCGCGTTGATCGTGCCGGTCTGCGTAAAGATTGTGCCACCCTGCATATTCATCGTGCCGCCTGTCGGGGTCGAGAAACTGCCGAAATTGGTGGTTTGCCCCCCTAGATAAAGCGGCGTTCGCATGGTGTTGTAATCGAAGGTTGTATCGCCGGGCATGGAAACGCGCGCCAGCCATTTGTCGCTGACGTTCTGCAAAGGCGTGTAGTAAGTGCGCGAGGCGATATGACCTGTTGTCGCTGCTGCCGCGAAATATGTTGCGATCGTCGTGCTCCACGCGCCATAAGCGCCGCACGCGTTGCTGGCAGGGGCGCCGCAGACATTGGCGGTGTATACGAATCCGCCGTCACCGCCAATCATCGCGCTGATGCGTCCGCCCGATGTGTCGGCAATGGTATCGCCATTCGAAGTCAGGATCATAAAGGAGTATGATTGCGGGGCGGTACCAGCTGCCGTGGCATCCTTCAAAACGCTGACGTTAAAAAACTGCCCATAGGGGTTGGTTGTGTTCGTATTAAACCCTGGCGGCAGGAAATTACACAAGCCCGGGTTGGCGGGAATGGCGGCGGCGCATCCGGCGCTTCCCGCAGGAGCCGCTGCCGTCGGCAAGGTAAGGCTCTGCTTGCCGCTTGCGGCTATTGCTTTCAAAAATTCTATCCCGCCGCCCATTGGCGAGGTAAGGACCCCCGGCGATTGCAGATAGGAGCTGACCGCGCTGATAAGTTGCGCTTGCTGGTTTGCTGTCGCCTGATCGCGCATTTGGGTGTTGCCGGAGGACATCAAACGCCACAGCCCACCAAACAGAATCCCCGCTACGCCGAGCACAATGGCTAATTCTACGAGCGTGAAACCGGACAGGCTGTTTTTGTGACGATGCAACATGGCGTTTTTCCTCTTCTGCCAGATAGAATTTAGCATGATAAGCAAGGCATAATTTTCGCAATAAATCCGATAGACCCTACGGGCACATTCGGCACAAGAGGCACGTCATATTGAAGGAACATAGGCGCGCCGCCTGCGGACTGGGTCGGCGTCGTTAGCTTGCCGCTGGTTGTAATCGTGCCGTAATAAAGGGGCGATACGAAAAGGCTTTTGGTCAGCTGCTTGTACATGGTGCCAAACGTGAGAGGAAACTGTGTGTGCGGAGATCCGCAAGTTGCGGGCGCGCCCGTCGTATAGCCAGGCAAACATAAAAGCCCAAGATTAAAATTATCGCTGCTCGCAGGCGGGGGCGGCAAATAGGTCAGTACATAGTAATCGGTCGTCGCAGGCACGTTAAACGCTACGGAATAGAAGGTATAGGCCGTTGTGTACCCTGTAGGTAGGGATGTCAGACAGGGGGCTAACTGAGTGCCGCTGCAGAGCGGGTTAGCTCCTACGGGCATGCCCACATAAATGGGGCCAGCCAGGTTGGTGCATGTGGGAAAAGAGGGGGGGCCAACTCCTGCCAGGGGGATGGTCAGGGAACATCCCGTCGTCGTAATATCGGTTGCTTTTACAAGAGAGGAAGCAAGGCCCACCGCGGTCGAATGCCAGGCAAGCATCGAATCCGCCATGCCTGATTGGCGTGCAAACGCATTGGCAGCCTGCTTCGTATAGATCTGGGCATAAGCCCCGATCACCGCTATCATCAGCGTTACGATAACCATCATATACATCGGATGCCGCGTTTTTTTGGAGAGACACTTCCGCGTATTATAGGAAAACTAAGATAACAATTTGTTAATTGTTGGGGCTGGGATGGTTCAATTCCCAGGGCAATCGACTGAGTTAACATGCGATCACATTGTAGAGGAAATCGGTGTCCCAAGCTGCGATATGTCGTTTAAGTTGAAGGCTTTCCTTGCCTTTTGAGGTTCTGAGTAAATTGCTGGCAGCGTG
>CAIXLI010000064.1 GCA_903920205.1 uncultured Pseudomonadota bacterium | reverse complement strand
GGTAAAAATCACCCAAATAGGATGCACTTGGAGCCATCATATAGCTCAATCCGCAATACATTACTTTTCCGTTGCCATAATCCCATCCCACTATTACATGCTGATCGGAAGCCGAAGAAGTAAGAACTGAGAAAAACAACAGAAAAAATAAGGACAATAATTTTATAGTCCCCGAACCTGCTGAAAAGGGTGCCTTGCCAATTTTATGGCCTGTTTCGATTAGTTCTTCCGGCGCAGAAGAACAATCCAATTTGTTAGTTTTGTACATGTTGTGTTGCATATTTTTTTGGTGGGGTCAGGTCGGCAACTTGTTCTGCTCCCGCGTCTTCAAGAACTGAATATCGGGATTCTCTTCCTGCGTACGGTTCAAATGCCACGCGTTGCGGGCAAGGAAAACCAACGCGCCGTCATGATCCTCGGCAAGGCTCGATTTGTTCGTATCCGTAAATTTCTTCAACGCCACAGGGTCGGCGGCTTCAATCCACCGTGCCGCAGAAATCCCCGCATCCTCGAATTTCGCGGGCAACCCATATTCAGCCTCGATCCGCGCCGCCAAAACTTCAAACTGCAAAGGCCCGACAACACCCACCACCCATTCCGAACCGGACAAAGGCTTGAAAACCTGCGACGCGCCTTCTTCGGCAAAATGATCCAAAGCGCGGCGCATATGCTTGACCTTCATCGGGTCGCCAATATGCACGCGCCGCAAAAGCTCCGGCGCAAAACTCGGCACGCCGAGGAAGCGCAAAGTCTCGCCTTCGGTCAGTGTATCCCCAATGCGCAGAGTCCCGTGGTTGGGAATGCCCATAATGTCCCCCGCATAAGCGTCCTCTGCCAATTCGCGGTCGCGGGCAAGAAACAAAACGGCATTGTTAACGGCGATCTGCTTGCCGCTGCGCACATGGAACAGCTTCATGCCCCGCTTAAAATGACCAGAACACAAACGCACAAAAGCGATACGGTCGCGGTGGTTCGGATCCATATTGGCCTGAACCTTGAACACAAAGCCGGTCAGCTTGGCGTCTGTCGGCTCGATCTCCCGTTTATCAGCCTTTTGCGGGCGCGGCGAAGGCGCATATTCCGCTAATCCCAACAGCAATTCCCGCACGCCGAAATTATTGACAGCACTTCCGAAATAAACCGGAGTCATATGTCCCGCGCGATAAGCCTCGGCGTCGAAAGTCGGGCACAACCCCCGCACCATCTCGACCTCCTCGCGCAGTTTTCCTGCCGCTTCCGGGCCTAAAAGTTCATCCAACTTAGGATCGTCAAGCCCGTTACAAGCGATACCCTCGGTCAGCTTATTGCCCCGCGTGCGATCCATCAAAATCAAACGGTCGCGGATCAAATCGTAACAGCCCCTAAATTCCCGTCCCATGCCGATAGGCCAACTTGCGGGCGTAACGTCTAATGCCAGCGTTTCTTCGATCTCGCTCATCAATTCGAACGGGTCGCGGGCTTCACGATCCATTTTGTTGATAAAGGTCATAATCGGCACGTCGCGCAAACGGCACACTTCGAACAATTTGCGCGTCTGGCTTTCAATACCCTTGGCGGCGTCGATCACCATAACCGCGCTGTCCACGGCGGTCAGCGTGCGATAGGTGTCTTCGGAAAAATCTTCGTGTCCAGGCGTATCCACCAGGTTAAAGCTGCGCTCGGCATAGTCGAAACTCATGACAGAAGCGGTAACCGAAATCCCGCGATCGCGCTCAACCTTCATCCAATCGGAATGCGCCCTCCGCGCATCGCCCCGCGCCTTAACCGCGCCCGCCAATTGAATAGCCCCGCCGAACAGCAGCAGCTTCTCCGTCAGCGTGGTTTTTCCCGCGTCAGGATGCGCGATAATCGCAAAAGTGCGCCGAATGGCGGTCAGTGTTTCTAAAGATTCAATGCCCATAGGCCGTTGTCATAGCGGCACAAGCACAGTTTGTCAGCATTTATCGTGCCGATCCCCCTAGGAAGGTTCACACGGAGGGAAAGGCCTGATACAATTTCTACTCGCTTGTTGCACTTGGTGAGCCTATCAAATTTGTCTAACGACAAGGCGCGGAAATCTTGCCTTCAAAGAGGAATTTTATGAATGAACGCAGAGACCATGTGATTGTTATGGGCGCGGGAGCCATTGGAACATTGCTTGGTGCCTATTTACAAATCGGAGGAAAGGCAAAAGTGAGTTTTGTGGGGAGGGGAAGTCACATTGACTTTTTGCAAAAGAATGAACTCTCCTTGGAGTTTCCGAACGGATCCATTACGAGACTAAAGGTTGACGCCTATCAAGCGCTGGACGAAATAGAAGAAAAGCCCGATTGGATTATTTTCACCGTCAGAACCTATCAAACAGACAAGGCCATGCGGCAGATCGTCAAGCGTTATGGCACAACCATTCCCGTTGTCTCGTTTCAAAACGGTTTGGCGATCAAGGACGTCGCAACCTTTGTCGGGGAAAACGCGGTCGGCGGAGAAGCGCTGATCAGTTCCCTGATCGTTTCCCCCGGAACGTTGCGGCAAGGCCAAATTACCGGACTTTATATCGGAGAATTGTCGGGAAAAATTTCTGATAGGGTCAACCGTATGCGAGCGGCCTTTGATGCCTTTAAGGAACATTTTAAAGACATTGAAGTCCACGCCACGACGAACATACTTGGCGCGATCTGGGCAAAATTGCTTATCAATGCGACCAACAATACGCTTAGCGCGGTTACGGATTTATCCGTCAGGCAAACGTATGAGAACGAAAAGACCCAGCGTTATAGCTATGGGCTTGTGACGGAAATCCTGAGACTGGCAAAACGCGAAAATATCGACATTTACAATACGCCCATAGGGCTAGCCAAAGCGTTTATCGACCATGCGCAAAGCTTTGAAGCATGGAAGCGTTATCTCGAAGAAAGAGCCCCATGCTTGGGACATTTTAAGTTATCAATGTCCGATATGCTGAATCGAGGCATCAAGACCGAGGTTGATCATATTAATGGATATATCGTTCAAAAAGGCTGTGAAAACGGCGAAAAAGTTCCTTATAACGAAGCGCTCTTGACCGTTGTGCACAAAATAGAGCGCGGGGAATTAGAGCGAGGACTCCAAAGTCTGCCCCCTTATGAACTTCTAGCCGACATCGTGCTGTGTTAACGAAGAAGGGAAACATTATATCACGGAGTCACACCCATTGAATTCCCTCGGTTTCGACCAATCGCCCAAGGACACCCGCGTCGTCGTCGCCATGTCCGGCGGCGTGGACAGCTCCGTTACAGCGGCTTTGCTGGCAGAGCAGGGCTATGATGTCGTCGGCGTGACGCTGCATCTCTACGACCACGGCGCGGCGGTTCAGCGCGTAGGTTCCTGTTGCGCCGGACAAGATATTTACGATGCCCGGCGCGTGGCGGAAACAATAGGCATCCCGCATTACGTCCTCGACTACGAAAGCAAATTCTCCCAAAGCGTCATGGACGACTTCGCCGACAGCTATCTGCGCGGCGAAACGCCCATCCCCTGCGTCCGTTGCAATCAGCATGTAAAATTTCGCGACATGCTGGGGATGGCCCGCGATCTAGGCGCACAAGCCTTGGCGACGGGACACTATGCCCGCCGCGTGATGGGTGCCCAAGGTGCTGAACTCCACCGCGCCGTCGACGACACCCGCGACCAAAGTTATTTCCTGTTTGCCACAACCCAAGACCAACTCGACTTCCTGCGCTTCCCCTTAGGCGGGATGATGAGCAAAACAGAAACCCGCGCTCTGGCGGAACGCTTCGGACTCTCCGTCTCCGACAAACCGGATAGCCAAGATATCTGCTTTGTCCCGAATGGCGATTACGCTAGCGTCGTCTCAGCTCTGCGTCCGGGCGCGATCGAGTCTGGCGATATTGTCGACGAAAAAGGCAACATCCTAGGCCGCCACGAAGGCATCATCCATTTCACGGTAGGTCAACGGCGCGGCATCAATCTGGCGCATCGCGTCGGTGAAAATAACGAACCCCTTTATGTGCTGCGTCTGGACGCCGCCCAAAGACAAGTCGTCGTCGGCCCCAAAAAATCCCTTGCCCAGCAAAGCGTCCTGCTCCGCGAGATCAACTGGCTCGGCGGCGCAGTGCCGGAACGAGGCATCTCCGTCACCGTCAAACTCCGCTCCGCCCAACCTCCGCTTGCCGCAACTTTCCAAATGTCAGGCGAAGGACGCGGCCTCGTCACCCTCGCCACCCCCGCCTTCGGCATCGCCCCGGGGCAAGCAGGCGTGATCTATAGCGGCGACCGTGTCCTCGGTGGCGGCTGGATCACCGCCCACCCTTGAAAACGCCACCTTTGCCGCGTAGCTTACCGCATCATCTTCATAGTTATGGAATTCCATGTCTTCTCTCTCCCTCACCGACGATTTGTTCTTCACGCAAACGGGTATGAACCGCGCCTCTGTCGAACGCACGGTTGATGACGCGCTCAGGGGCGCGGAGGACGGAGAACTTTTTCTCGAATATCGCCAGTCGGAAAGTTTCTCTTGGGATGACGGCAAGCTGAAAAGCGCGAGTTTTGACACGACGCAAGGTTTCGGCCTCCGCGCCGTGTCGGGAGAAACAACCGGTTACGCCCACGCCGTTGAGATGACCGAAAAGGCCATCCGCCGCGCCGGAGAAACCGTCCGCGCCGTGCAGCAAGGGCAGGGCGGCGTGATGAACGAACCGCCGATAGGCACCAACCGCCATCTTTATCAAGACACCAACCCCTTGCTTGGCAAAAGCTTCGAAGACAAAATTCAGCTCTTGCAGCAAATCGACTCCTACATCCGCGCCCGCGACCCTCGCGTGCATCAGGTCAGCGTTTCGCTGGGGGCGAATTGGCAAGCCGTTCAAATCATGCGTGCCGGAGGCTGGCGCACAGCCGATATCCGTCCCCTCGTGCGGCTGAATATCTCCGTCGTTGCCCGCGACGGCGACAGGATGGAGGCCGGAAGCGTGGGTGCAGGAGGCCGCGTCGACTATGCCCGCTGGTTCGAACCCGCCGAATGGAAAACACTGTCCGACGAAGCCTTGCGTAAAGCCTTCGTCAATCTGGAAGCCATCGAAGCGCCCGCCGGAGAAATGACCGTCGTCGTCGGCGCGGGCTGGCCCGCCGTCTTGTTGCATGAAGCCATCGGGCACGGATTGGAAGGCGACTTTAACCGCAAGAAAACATCCGTGTTTTCTGCCCTAATGGGACAGCCAATAGCAGCCAAAGGCGTGACCATCGTCGATGACGGCACGCTCGACCAACGGCGCGGTTCGCTGAGCATCGACGACGAAGGCACCCCTTCGCAATGCACGACGCTAATCGAAGACGGGCGTTTGGTCGGCTACATGCACGACAGGCTCAATGCGCGCTTGATGGGAACACAGCCCACAGGCAACGGGAGGCGCGAAAGCTTCGCCTGCCAACCCTATCCGCGCATGACCAATACCATCATGCGCCCGGGCTCACACACCAAGGACGAAATCATTGCTTCGGTTAAAAAAGGCATCTATGCGCCGGATTTCGGCGGGGGGCAGGTTGACATCGTCTCGGGAAAATTCGTGTTTTCCGCCAGCGAGGCTTACGAAATCGAAAACGGCAAACTCGGTCGCCCGATCAAAGGCGCGTCTTTGGTCGGCTCCGGTGCAGACGCGCTTCAACGCATTAGCATGATCGGCAACGACATGGCGTTGGACGGAGGTGTCGGCACCTGCGGCAAGAACGGCCAAAGCGTTCCTTGCGGCGTAGGCCAACCGACCATGCGTTTGGATAAAATGACAGTCGGGGGCAGGGGCGGCTAACTTTTTTCCGGCAAACCGCCTGACAAAAAGCCTCGCCCCCACTCCCGAACCGCCTTGCTATCCTGCGCCATCTGTCTCTGCATCCATCGAACCGAACGGAACAAAAGATATCGGCGCCTGTTTCATCGCCGCATCTCTCTGCTTCTCCCTTACAAGGGCGATCAGCTCAGCCCGTGCGTGATGGAGGGTGTCGGCAATGTGCTGCCACCCCATATACGTGCACAAACTATTGAGTGCGCGCAGATGACCCTCCACCTCGATTGCAATGGCTTCTTCCGGTACGACTGGATCGGACGAGACTTTGTCAGGCTGCTGTTTGGGCATAGGACCAGACTCCGTTTGGCGCCGCATCTGACACCATCATGCGAGATTGAAGGATAGGGGGGAGCATATCCTCTGTGACAATCGGACGCGTAATGCCGCATGCGTGCCGCAAGCGGGCGAGCATGTCTTTGTTGGTAAGGAAAGACCCGACCTGAGCATAATTGTCGTCGATCTTGATTTTCTTGCTGACGGCGAGAGGCTCGCAGTTCAAACGTTTCAAGAGACGCGCAATACGCATGTCGTACAGGGTGTATATTTGGCGTATCCCGCAAAGTATACAAAGCTCGGTCAACCCACAGAAAAGTTCCTGCGTAGCCTTGTTGACCTGGGCCAACCCTTCCTCAGATTCTCCCTGAAGACTGTTGACGGCAAACCGGCTCGTTTCCCAGACATTGGGATCGCTCGGCATTGGGTTGCTTTCCAGAAACTCCGGCCAGACATCCCTAATCATCGTGGGTCCGCTCGTTGGCAAAAGACGCCAGTTTCCAATAACCCGCTTGTTGTCGTCCAGTGCCAGCATATAAACCGTTTCAGGCAGATCGAATTGGTCGACCTCAAGCCCGTCCTCGGTGACGCTGACATCCCACCCCAACCGATCCTTGAATACGCGGGTACGCAGTCTATGCATATCGAACAGAAACTTTGTTTTTCCGGCCTGACCGGCTTGCACTATTTCAAGCATGTTTTGTTCCTCCCTAGGGTTTCATAGGGGGACAGCATAGGCATAGGTGGGGCGCGCGGCGTATCCCCCGAACGGGGGATATCTTTTGCTTCAGGGCCAAATAAGGGCGTGTTGCAGGGCAACGGCAACGGCATGCGTTTTGTTGCATACCCGCAGTTTCTGACAGCAGTGATCAAGGTGGTTTTTGATCGTGTCTTCGGAAACCGAAAGGATCGACGAAATTTCCCAGCGTGTTTTTCCCCGCGCCGTCCATGTAAGAATCTCAAGCTCGCGCGGAGAGAGTTTGATGTTCAAGTCTGCGGGTAACTCCATCCCGAAAGACAGGATCTTCTCGTGGGCATAGGTGGCGATAAGATGAATCTCGTGCCGCCTTGTCAAAAACAGCTTGGCAAAATCTTCCCCTTTTAAATCGCTGGCGACGGAAAACGAACCTTTGGCTTTTCCGGGCCCGTGAATCGGCACGCTTGCGCCGGAATGAAGGCCGAACTCGCTGCTCTCGTTAAAAATAAGGCGTTGAGGGTTGGTCAGATGCGGATCGCGGGTAATGCTGTCCCATGTGAACGGACGCATGACGCGGGCGGCTTGTCTTCCCACCATGTCTTCGCTCGCATAATTCTGCTCGACATAGCGGTTCACCCATTCTTTGGGATAGCTCGAAATATAAATAGGGCGGCGGGGGCCGTGTTCGGGACACAGCAACCAATAAGTGAAACGCTCGAAACCGAGACGTTCCATTTGTTGTCGCAAAGCCAAGAAAACATCGTCAAGGTGACGAGAGGCATCGATGTCGGCAATAAAGCGATCAATATACGCTAGGCGGTCCATGCAATGCTGTGTGTCGTGTCTGATGAAGAAAGCGTAACCAACACGATCATGCAATAACGTGATGAAAGAAGCTATAGCGCATGTATTTACATACGCGGTTATGCAAGGCGTCGGTTGGTGTTGGCGTGGGTCTCATGCGCCGCGTTATTCAGAACGATGCGATTGT
>CAIXLI010000063.1 GCA_903920205.1 uncultured Pseudomonadota bacterium | reverse complement strand
CGCCGGAACATGATAAGTGTTCGCAGCCAAGAGAACGCAAGCAGCAAAGGCTTGGGCGGTTAACATGGGGTTACCATCCCCCGGCGTCGAGGCGCGCGGATTCCGGCACCTCGAGATACGCCGCCAAAGTCGCCAACATCGCCATGCGTTGATTAAACGCCTGCCATACTTGTTGCATCGGGACGATCTGTCCATGCTCCGCGAAATAGGAGGCGCGTTCGTCGGGATCCATATACAAAAGACGGTCGGCTTCGGCGAAATGCGATTCCGTGTAGACTTGTCCCGCCGCCTTCAAAACATTCCAGCACAAAAGACGCCATTCTTCCGGCGATGCGCCAGTGGGTGCGAGGGCGCGCGTGACTTGATCCGCGTTTTTAACGAGCTTTTCCGCGACTTCAGCCAAAAGCGCATGCTCGGAACGACCGAAGGAATATTGTGCGACAGCGCCGACGACGGGCACCATGGCTTCCAGCATTTTGGCGCGGAAGGTGGCGACGGTGTTGGGGAGGTTTTCTTGTCCTGCCGGAATTTGCGCTTTGAATTTTGTTTGCAGGTCGATGGCGATGGAGGCGATGTGGCCCGCTTCCTCCTCCGTCATCAGACGGCCCGAGGTTTTGTAGGATGTCCCCACCACCTGCGCCGCAGCACCCGCCAAGGCCCAGCGCACCCAAGCGTCGACTTGATCTTCGCTGGCGCCTACTTGCGACGCGAGTTTTTGGCTGAGCATGACTGTGCTGTCAACCAAAGAGCCGAGAATTTCGACGTTTAAAGGTTTGGGTTCGTCGCCCTCTTCTTTGCTCTGCGCCTCGCTGGCGGCTTGCAACAAAGGCAGGCCCAACTGACGGAAAGCCGTCAGCAAAGTTTGCATCCGCGACTTGTCGGAAGATTCGCTCATTGTGATATCCCTACTCAGAAAAGCCAGCCAACTCCGCCTAAACGCTTCACGAAGGGCGGCATATTATACACATTCTGCCCCACCGCGTGAAGCCCCGTTCCAGCACAAGGGGCAGAAAACAATGCCATTGAAATGGTTAGGAAAAGGTGAAGGGCGGGGTCTCCCGTAACTGCCTAGGCAGAAAAAGACGGGGGGCTTTGAGTGGTTAATGCCCCACGCCCCTCACACGCTCTCGTTACTCGAGGTCATCCCCACCGAAGGCAAAAAGACGGAACGTTCCCATTATTTGGGAGCATTGCTGGACTCAATCTGTGACACAAATGTCCCGGGAACAGATGACATTGCCGAGATCATATCGTTGCGGTCTGCCGCGCGGCTTGCATCAAAGACGGAGGTTTCTCCTTGCGCCAAGGTTATGACGATAAACTGCGTATTGGTATCCGCCGACGCCAGCAACTTGGACATGTATTCTGGATTTTCAAGCCTGTGCGCCTGATCATACTTCGCCTGAACAACGCTGCGCCCGTTGGCTATACAGTCGTCCAAAGTCGCCTGGCTGATAACGTGCAGCTTGAAATCATCTCTACAGGCTTTGACTTGCTTGTCATGCGTATCTTTGTAGGCGCTGACATTGTTGCCAATCTGCAAGCGCTCGGTAAACAATTTCCAACAGGTTCCATTAACACCGCTGTTGCGCGCCTCCATCGCTGCCCTTCTGGCAACGGCGGCGACGCTGCCCGGAGTTGCCTGATCGCCTGCGGCAGGTAAAGGAGGAACATCCGGCGTCACGTTCCGACAGAAAGCAAGCGCAGCATAAGTCGGGACATATTTAGCGGCCATTGACGACATCGGGGACGGAAAAGGTTTATAGGCCCCCGAGATTTTAGGAACCTCCATGTCCGGAGGCGCAGGGTATTGATAGGGCGGACCATTCAACAAAGAAGCAAGATTGCGATCCTGCCGAGCATAGGCCGCCGTTGTTCCGCTGCAGTTTGCAAGCCTAACAAGCTTGGCTTCGGGATCGTCGCCGTCTGCCGGGGGATTAAAATCCTTGTCCTTACAAAAACGCTCCGCTACTCCCTTTGGGGTGGGGGGGGGCACAATATTTGATGCTGTCGTCATCGCGTGTGCAAGCGACTGCATATCCTGCTCGGCGGCCGTTCTGTCCGACAAAGCGTGCGATTGGGCGCAAAGGCTGAAATAATAGAGAGAGCCCTCAGGGGGTTTATAGCGGTCTATGAATATACGGTCACTGGTATACACCGTGCGATTCTCGTAAGCGGCGTTAGCCGTCAACTGATCATCCACCATATTTTTGTTCTTTGATTGGATAACCTGCCCTGCGGCTAGTGATGCAAACCCGCCGCTGATCCCCGTCTCGATTAAACCCAAAAGGAACGTGATAGCGGACGAGGCGGCGCCCACCGCAGCCACGACACAACCATCACACTCGCCAAGGGCATAAGTCGGTTGCACAGAGGCGGTTAACAAAATCCCCGCCAGAGCCACGCTGGCAACAGGGCGGAAGGAAAGTTTTTTCCGCCTTTGCGTTTCTTCTGTTTTCGCCATGATTCAACTCCACCTAATGCCGGAAATGTGTATAGCTTGCTTCCCACTCCGACAGCGTACTGGGCGACGAGAAAGAAAGCGGTGTGATCGTTATCGCCCCCGAACAGGATGCCGCACTGAAATGAGGTACTGTGATCGCGCCAAAAGAGGGCAGTGGCAGGCATATTTTTGTAAGGTTGACCAAGGCTTGCTGCGCCGAGGTAATCACGCCCATTGCCGCCGAACAGAGCTGATTAAGAATGCTATTGAGGAAAGCCATAATGGCCACATTAAAAAGATTCAGCGGATCGGCCAGCGTCGGCAAGGTAGAAAAGAGCGACATAAGCTTTTCCACGCATTCATTCGCTGCTTTGGCAAGCGGAAATGAATCGTTGAAGTTGTATATTGCAATCTGCTCTTCCTGTTGGACTTTATTATTGTCCAAGGCATAGCCTTTATCAATTATGTTACCCGGGGGACAGGGATCTGCATCATCCGCATAGGCATGCTGGGGGGCAAAAATCACGAGGAGGGAGAGAAAGGCTAGGGCCAGTAGCCAGAACCGCGATCTTTTTTGCATCATACTTCCTCCGCACAGCGACAAAACGGCGAAACGCCTCATTAAACAATCCGCGCGAAACGCCCCTTGGCGGGGTTCGCGCGACTCTTTTCATGCCCGACTATACTAACGATAAAAAGATTACCCAACCGTTAATTAGGCGGAGGGAGAAGGAGTTTGATAACCGCGCCTTACTCCTCAAAAAAAATCCGAATACGCACCGCGCCTCTAGCGACCAAGCCTGATCTGCTTTTGTTGCACCAACGGGCCTTGCAATCTGATCTGAACGTTGGAACGGCTGTGTCCGGCAACACCGCGCTCTTCCCGCCATCTCTCGAAACAACCATCAGGGATTGGTTTGCGCGGATAGCCTTCCTTCGCCCTTTTTTCCACATCCTTGCCAAGATTTTTTAGCGCAAGCCTAAGTTCATCCTGCTTGACAATAGCACCCTTGTAGTAGGTCTTTGCCCAAATGTTATCAACATTGGAGTGCAGAAAGTCTAAAGGGGTCCCGGTGTATGTCCCGCTGAACTCCATTCCATCGGTAACGCCGACGATAAAAACCCTGATATTATTATAGGAATCGTAACTATAGCTTGCTTTATAGAGGATGTCGGAGCCATCAACCCATTTCGCTTTGTAAATAAGCTTTCCGCGTTCCGACTCGGCGTATTTTAACTCGATGTCTTTTATCCCTATTTGGTTTTTATCCGACTTGGCTAGCGCGGATGATTCCGTCGGTGCGGGTGTGTCGGCCAAGGCAACGGAAGCGGCTCCCCCCGTCATAACGGGGAAAGCGAGAGCGGTAAGGGTAGCCGCTTTGTAAAAAAGAGATTTCCAGTCTGTTCTGCCCATTTTTCTCTCCATCGTAATAAAGCTGCGCGTCAAATGTTGCCCTTCTTGCGAGTATACATCCCCTTTGGCCTATGGCAAAATGCGGAATTAGTTTCATGTTCGGATTTTGGTGTTATGGTTAACGGGAAGTTTTCCTCTGTCCGGCGTTTATGTTTCGTGAAAAAAAACCTCTTTCTCGCGGCTTTTCTGGTCTTTGTTCCGTTTTCTGCACAGGCGGCTCCGCAGGCGGCGTTGGCGATGGCGGGCGAGCCTCTTTATCCGCCTGATTTCAGCCATTTCGACTATGTAAATCCCGATGCGCCCAAGGGGGGTGCGTTGAAATTGGGTGCTGTGGGGACGTTCGACAGTTTGAATCCCTTTATCGTGCGCGGACAAACGCCCTTCGGGATCGGGTCGGGCACCATGTCCTTGGTTTATGAAAGCCTGATGGTGCGGGGGTGGGACGAACCGTTTACGCTTTACGGGCTGATCGCGGAGAGCGTCGAGGTTGCGGAGGATCGGTCCAGCATCATTTTCTCTTTGAACAAAGCGGCGCATTTTTCCGACGGCACGCCTGTGACCGCCGAGGATGTGCTGTTTTCGTTTACGACTTTGCGCGACAAGGGTCGCCCCAATCACCGCAGTTATTACAAAAAGGTCGCGCTGGCGGAAAAGCTGTCGCCTTTGCGGGTTAAATTCACTTTTAAGCGCGGGGGCAAGGACGGGGGCAGCGGCGCGATAGACCGCGAGATGCCTCTGATTATCGGCTTGATGCCCATCATGCCCAAGCATGATTGGCAGGACCGCGACTTCAACCAGACAACGCTGCGCACACCCGTCGGTTCCGGCCCTTATAAGGTCACGATGGTGGATGTCGGGCATTCGATCACCTATGAGCGAGATTCACGTTATTGGGCGCAGGATTTGTCGGTGCAGCGCGGGCTTTATAATTTCGGGAAAATACGTGTCGATTATTACCGCGACGACAGCATCGCTTTGCAGGCGTTCAAGGCAGGGCAATATGATTTGAAGCGCGAGTCCGATCCCGCAAAATGGGCGACGTCTTATGATTTTCCCGCCATAGCGCAGGGGCGTGCGCGGGTAGAGCGCTTGGAACATCATCGCACCGAACCCGCCTATGGATACATTATGAACACGCGGCGAGCGTTGTTCGCCGATCCGGTTCTTCGCGCGGCGTTGGAATACAGCTTTGATTTTGGATGGGTGAACAAAAACCTTTTTCATGGACAGGTCAAACGCGTTGATAGTTTTTTTCCTAATTCAGAACTGGCGGCTTCTGGTTTGCCGGAAGGCAAGGAGTTGGCGATCCTTGCCCCCTATCGCGCCCAACTGCCGCCGGAAATTTTTACGACGCCCGTAGTGCCGCCGGAGGCTGCGTCCCAAGAGCAATTCCGCGCCAATTTACTGAAGGCCGAGACGATGCTACGCGAGGCAGGATACAAGGTGGAAGGCAATCGACTTTTCGCGCCTTCGGGCGCACCTGTCGCGTTTGAGATTTTGCTGAACGATCCGGCAGAAGAAAAGACCGCGCTGAATTGGACGCGGGCGCTGGACCGCTTGGGCATCGCGGCACGGGTTCATACCGTGGACAGCGCACAATATCAGGCACGGCTGGCGGCGTTCGATTACGATGTCACCGCCAATAAATGGTTGAACTCTTTGTCGCCAGGGAACGAGCAGATGTATTTCTGGGGCTCGCTTGCCGCAGGTCAACAGGGCAGCCGCAATTACGCGGGGGTCAAGGACCCTGTGGTCGATGCTTTGGCGGCTTCTATCCCCAACGCCGCGACACGCGAGGATATTGTCGCTGCCTCGCGCGCGCTCGACCGCGTGTTGATGCAGGGGCATTACTTTGTGCCGCTGTACTATCTGGGCGCAGATACTATCGCGTCATGGACGCGCGTGCATCATCCTGAGCAGATGTCTCTTTACGGCAATGTGATGGAGAGCTGGTGGGGTCAGTAGATTCCCGGGATTAGTCGCCATGTGTGTTTGGCGTAATCTTCGTATTCAGGAAAATGTTCTTTCAGCACGGCTTCTTCGTAATGGATGCGGACAATCTGTAACCCCAACTGCACGACGATCAAAAGCAGCGCCCAAGGCGACAAAAAAGTAATGACGATACCAAGAGTCGCCACAGCTTCCGCAAGATAGAGGGGATGCCGCACAACGGAGTAAGGGCCGCGCGTCACCAGCCGCCTGCCTTCGGGAAGAATGGAGAAAGAGCGCCCTAATTGCAGAAGAATGATAATCGCAAAAGCGTTGCCGAGAACGACCAGACCGCAAGCGAAGATTCTTACCCCCATAGGCAAATCTTCGCGCGGGCTAAGGAACAGAAGCGCCGCCATCAAAAAACCGCCAAGCACCGCTGCGGCGGAGGGAAGGAATCCCACCCCACGGGAGACCGGACGCAACCTGACAACATAAATGCACGCAATCAGCAACGTATAAAGGCCGATCACAACAATTGACAAGGCGCGGGTTACTTCATGCGGCTGAAGATGCGTAAAATCCATCTTGCAGAATTCTCCGATGCCGCTTCGGATATAAAATCCTGCCGCGAGGGCAAAAGCAATCCCAAGGGCGAGTCGAATAAAGAGATCCAGCCGATGACTGCGATCCAAAGCCGGTTCTTGTGCGTTGACAGAAGACATGGCGGATAAAACCTGAGTCATGAGAGGGGGATGGACACAGTGACTGTGGAGGAAAGTGCTTAAAACTTGATTAAGCTTGAAGAAAAGGGCATTCAGCTTCCGGTTAAACCCCGAACCAGAAAACATGAATGTCGAAACCTGACTTTTGCCCCCCTGTCCATGGCTGGCTTGTGCTCGACAAGCCTTTGGGGCTTACCTCGACGCAGGCTTTGGGGCGAGCGCGGCGGCTTTTAGGGGGGAAGAAGGCAGGGCATGGCGGGACACTGGACCCTTTGGCGACGGGTATTTTGCCTTTGGCCTTTGGCGAGGCGACCAAATTGATCCCCTATGTTATGGAGGGGGACAAGGAATATGAATTCACGGTGCGTTGGGGCGAGGCCCGCGCCACCGACGATGCCGAGGGCGAGGTTGTCGCCACAAGCGAGAACCGCCCGACCGAGGCGCAAATCCGCGCCGCTTTGCCTGAGTTTATCGGCGTTATTCGGCAAAAACCGCCTTCCTTCTCCGCCATTAAGGTACAGGGCGAACGCGCTTATGATCTGGCGCGCGCAGGCGAGGTGGTTGAGTTAGCGGCGCGGGAAGTTGTTGTTTATGCCTTTGATCTTATTGATGTTCCTGACGCCGACAGCGCGGCTTTCCGCGTTTCCTGCGGCAAAGGGACTTATGTGCGTGCCTTGGCGCGGGATTTGGCGGTTTCTTTGGGGACTTGCGGGTATGTTAGCGCCCTAAGGCGTACCAAAGTCGCCCCTTTCACGCTTGAAAATGCCGTTTCGATGGATGTTTTGAAACGTTTGAGCACGGAAAATACCGCTTTGGCCGCTTTATTGCCTTTGAAAGCGGCACTTGGCAACATTCCTACGCTTGTTCTGACACCAAACGAGGCTCATACGCTGCGTTTAGGGCAGAGAATCCTTATCAGACCTCAACATGGGAACCTTTTCGAGGCTTCGTTAATTTTTGCGGAAATGGGTGGTGTGCCGATTGCCTTGCTGGAAGCCAAGGCGGGGGAATTCCGCGTTTTGCGGGGGTTTCACTTTTGACTCGCTAAAGCGGGACGTTTTGTGCATAAACACGCCAATCTTGCTGGATCACTGGACGACATCTCGGTTCCGGCGTTTTGTTCACATCTAAATTAAGGAGTATGCGATGTCGATTACGGTTGAGCACAGAAAAGAAGTTATCTCGAAGCACGCCCGCAGCAAGAACGATACGGGGTCACCCGAAGTTCAGGTCGCCATCCTGACCGATCGCATCAATCATCTGACGGCTCATTTCGAAAAGCACAAGAAAGATCACCATTCGCGTCGCGGTTTGTTGATGCTGGTTAGCAACCGTCGCAGCCTTTTGAACTATCTGAAGAAGACCAAAGTCGCGGTTTACGAAAAGCTGATCGCCGATTTGGGCTTGCGTAAGTAACCCTTTCTCTATGGTTCGTCTTTCGGCGCTGGATTCAATCGACGACGAAGCACTGAAGGTGCTGGAGTTGGGATTGAGACTTAATGCTAAAGAGAAGAACGCACCTGCCTACCATGAATCCCCCTTGAGCGTGCTGGCGCATGATGATCGCGGCGCACTCATGGGGGCTTTGACCGGAAAAACTTTCTGGAACTGGCTCTATATCGATATTCTGTGGGTCAAAAAAGAAGAGCGAACCCAAGGCATCGGACATAAGCTTGTTCGAGAAGCCGAAACGCTGGCGCAAAAGCGCGGCTGTCTTGCCGCCTATCTGTGGACGGAAAGCTTTGAAGCGCCGGACTTCTATCAAAAACTCGGTTATCAGAAATTTGTGGTGAAGGAAGATTTTCCTATTGGTCACCAGCGTATAGGATTTATGAAATCATTGCTTTAGTGTTTCTTCTCCTCATGAACTCCAAGAAGGTAGAGGCAATGGGTTTCTTTAACAACGGGGCTAAAATCTCAGGATTTTTTTTGAAAGACCCAGGGCTTGTCAGCAATGGCTCCGATGGGACGAGTTGTTTGCACGCTTGCGTGCAAATGATTCAGAAAACAAAAGAAGAGGCTCGGGTTTTGAGTTTTGAGGAAATTGACGAAATTTTACGAAGAAAACATGGTCAATATTCTTAGTGGTATGGCATTTGCCCAACGCTTGTCGAACAGGGTTTTGAAATTTGCTCGATAGGGTCTTTTTCTACTCAACGGTTTATTGATGAAGGCGAAGGGTATCTGTTCGAATTCATGGGCGATGAAACGGCGCACATTCAAATAGAGCACGCGACCATCGCCAACATACGGGAAGACGCGAAAAGATTTTTGGCAAATAGTCATATTCACGCGCTCTCCACGACCCCAAGCTTGGATGATGTGAGAGATTGTCTTCGCGACGGTTGGTATGTCGTCCCCTTGGTCAACGCTAGAGTTTTGAATGACGAAGACGGCTATTCAGGGCATTTTATATTTGTTTGTTTATGGATTTGACGATCAACATATCGTTTTCCACAATCCCGGCTTGCCCGCTCGTGCAGCGCAGAAAGTAAGGTAAGGTGGGATGTCTTTGACAAAGCGAGGTCCTGGCCGGACGAGAACAACAGGAGTATGTGGTGTTTTAGAGCTGCGGCGTAGGCTCGGAGCGTAATAAACAAGAATCCCGCGTGAAAGCAGGGATTTTTCTTGCTCGACAACTTAATGGCAAAGTTTGAGCAAACATTGACAATATTGCCTTTTTTAGTTACATTTCTGGGGTAGTTTCAACGTAACCAAAAAAACAAATGGGACACTCGCCTTCGCGGGTGTGACGGTGTTTTTTGAGGGGCTATGAAAAATCGAGGTTTTTGATGCAGACGATGAACGTGTCCCTGACTCCGGAATTGATCAAAATCGTTCAGAGGAAGGTTGAAAGCGGGCTTTATGGCAATGCAAGCGAAGTCATCCGCGAAGCCATCCGGCAGATGGAGTCTAGCGAACAATTGGCCTATGAAGTCAGGCTGGAGCGGTTGCGCAAGGCTTTGGAGCCCGGATTGGCGGATGTCGCGGCGGGGCGATTTGCCGATTACTCTCTTGAAAAGCTAAAGAAAATGATTGATGCCGCCGAAGACGTTTTGGGTGCTGAGAGAGGCGCATGACGGGTTTCCGTTTATCTGAAAGAGCTTTTGCAAGTTTGGAAGCCATTGGTATCTATACCGAAAAGCAATGGGGTCTTGCCCAGCGCGACAAATATCTGGAAGCGCTGGACGGGTGTTTTTTCGATCTGGCGCGGTCGCCCTTGCTGGGGCGTCCTCGCAATGAAGTGAAAGAAGGGCTGCATTCTTTTCAAGGGGGCAAACACGTCATTTTCTACCTGATCGGCACGGGAGAAATTTTGATCGTGGATATTGTGCATGAAAGAGCGGATGCCGTTTCCCACATGGAAAATTTGAATTGAAACTGGACTTAACGCGGCGTCCGTTGCATAAACGCCGCTCGGAATTCATGAAGCAAAACGCAGCATGAAAGGCCGCTTGGCATAGGGCTTGGGCGGGACTTAACGGGGGGCTTGGCTTCCCACAAGAGAAAGAGGCAATAAAGATGTTTAAGGTTTATCGTAAGGAAATGGAATGGGGCGGCAGAACTTTGACGCTCGAAACCGGTCGCGTGGCGCGTCAGGCTGACGGCGCTGTTTTGGCGACTTATGGCGGCACCACCGTCTTGTGCACCGTTGTGGGCGCGCAGAAACCGAAGGAAGGTCAGGATTTCTTCCCACTGACCGTCAATTATCAGGAAAAATCTTATGCTGCGGGTAAGATCCCCGGCGGGTTCTTTAAGCGCGAAGGTCGTCCCAGCGAAAAGGAAACGCTGACCAGCCGTTTGATCGACCGTCCGATCCGCCCGTTGTTCCCCGAAGGCTATCTGTGCGACACGCAAGTTATCGCCACCGTGCTTAGCCATGATTTGGAAAACAATCCCGATGTCGTCGCCTTGATCGGCTGCTCTGCCGCTTTGACGATTTCCGGCATTCCTTTCTTGGGCCCGATTTCTGCAGCGCGTGTCGGTTATAAGGAAGGCAAGTTTTTGCTGAACCCAACTCCGGCAGAGCAAGAAGGCTCGCTGCTTGATTTGGTTGTCGCGGGAACCAAGCAGGGCGTGTTGATGGTCGAATCCGAAGCGCAACAGCTTTCGGAAACCGTTATGCTCGACGCAGTGGCCTTTGGTCACACCAGCTTCCAGCCGGTAATCGATTTGATTATCTCACTGGCGGAAATGGCGGCGAAGGAACCACGCGAACTTCCTCCTCCTGCTTTTGACAAGAAGGCTTTGCTTGCAAAGCTGGAAAGCCTGATTGGCGCGGATGTTACCGCTGCCTATGGTGAAACCAAGAAGCAGGCGCGTTATGCGTTGCTGGACGCGGCGAAGGCGAAGGCCTTGGCCTCGATCAAGCCGGAAGAATTTGCGGCGGGTCACGTTATCGATTGCGTCGACCAGTTAAAGTACGACCATGTGCGCGGCATGATTTTGGATACCGGCAAGCGCATCGACGGACGCGACACCAAGACGGTGCGCCCCATCGTGTGCGAAGTCGGCATTCTGCCACGCGCCCATGGTTCCGCTTTGTTCACGCGCGGCGAAACGCAGGCGTTGGTTGTGACCACGCTGGGCACAGGCCAAGATGAGCAGATCATCGACGCGTTGGAAGGCGAATACCGAGAAGCCTTTATGCTGCACTACAACTTCCCTCCCTACTCGGTCGGGGAAACGGGGCGCATGGGAAGCCCGGGACGCCGCGAAATCGGTCACGGCAAGTTGGCGTGGCGCGCGGTTCATCCTTTGCTTCCTGCCAAAGACAAATTCCCCTACACCATGCGCGTGGTGTCGGAGATCACGGAATCCAACGGCTCTAGCTCGATGGCGACCGTTTGCGGCACGAGCCTTTCTTTGATGGATGCGGGCGTTCCGATGCCGGCACCTATCGCCGGTATTGCGATGGGGCTTATCAAGGAAGAACGCGGCTTTGCGGTTCTGACCGACATTCTTGGCGACGAAGACCATCTCGGCGACATGGATTTCAAGGTTGCGGGAACCGAGAAGGGCGTCACGGCTTTGCAAATGGACATCAAGATCACCTCGATCACGCATGAGATTATGCGTATCGCGTTGGATCAGGCTCAAGCGGGTCGTTTGCATATCCTCGGCGAAATGGCGAAGGCTTTGAACACGGCGCGTGGCGACGTGAATCAGAACGCGCCTCGCATCACCACGATCTCCGTGCCTAAGGACAAAATCCGCGAAGTAATCGGGTCGGGCGGCAAGGTCATTCGTGAAATCTGCGAAGTGACAGGCGCCAAGGTCGATATCGAAGACGACGGCACGATCAAGGTTGCCGCCGTTGACCAGAAGGCCGCGGATGCCGCGATCAACTGGATCAAGGGTATCGTCGCCGAGCCGGAAATCGGCGTGGTTTACGCAGGCAAAGTCGTCAAGGTCGTCGATTTCGGCGCTTTTGTGAACTTCCTCGGCTCGAAAGACGGGTTGGTTCATATCTCGGAAATCAAGCCGCAACGCATTGAACGTGTTTCCGACTTTTTGAAGGTCGGCGACGAAGTGCGCGTGAAGGTTTTGGGCATGGATGATCGCGGCAAAGTCAAGCTGTCGATGAAGTCCATCGATCAAGCCACAGGCGAAGAACTGCAGCAAAAAGTGGGTTAATCTCGCTTTTTGTCACGGAAAACGGGCGTTGCCGCGAGGCAGCGCCCGTTTTTTATGCGCTGTTTACCGTTTGGTAACGAGGGTTCCTTTACTTTGCAGGAACGAAGTCCTCTTGAGCCGCCCCATCAACTACACCTGTGTGTCAACGCCATGAAAATTCTCGTCACCGTCAAACGCGTCGTCGATTACAACGTCAATATCCGCATCAAGCAGGATCAAAGCGGCGTTGAAACCGCGAACATCAAAATGTCGATGAATCCTTTCGACGAAATCGCGGTTGAAGAAGCCGTGCGTCTGAAAGAAAAAGGCATCGCTACGGAAACCGTCGTTGTGACGTTCGGCCCCGCGCAGGCGCAAGAGACGCTGCGCACCGCCATGGCGATGGGCATCGATCGCGCCATTCATGTTCCCGTGGATACGGAAACGCAATCGCTGGGCATTGCCCGCGCTTTGAAAAAAATTGTCGAGAAGGAAAAGCCCGATCTTATCATTATGGGCAAGCAGGCGATCGATCAGGAAAGCAACCAGACGGGGGCTATTTTGGCGGCTCAATTAGGTTGGCCTCAGGGGACATTTGCTTCCAAGATCGAGATTGCCGACGGCAAGGCTGCCGTGACGCGTGAGATTGATGGCGGGTTGGAGGTTCTTTCTCTTAAACTCCCCGCCCTTATCACCGCTGATTTGCGGTTGAATACGCCGCGTTTTGCGACTCTGCCCAACATTATGAAGGCAAAAAAGCGTCCGCTGGAAACCATCACGGTTGCGGAATTGGGCGTCGATCTGACCCCCACGATTCAAACCTTGAAAGTCACGCCTCCGCCTGTACGCAAGGGCGGGATTAAGGTTCCCGATGTCGCCACTCTGGTCGACAAGCTGAAGAACGAAGCCAAAGTTATTTGAAGATGGCGAAGGCGATCACCAGCGTTGTGTTTGATTTAGGCGGGGTTCTGGTTGACTGGAATCCTGATTATCTTTACCGCAAGCTGATTCCCGATGAGAAGGAACGAACGTTCTTTCTAACGCAAGTGTGCACACGCGCATGGCATTTCCGTCATGATTTAGGCGTTTCTTTCGCCGATAATGCGGAAGTTCTTTTGCAGGACTATCCGAACGATCCGCAGATGCAGTCCTTGATTAAGGCGTGGGGCGGACGTTTCGGGGAAATGTTTAATGGCGCGATAGACAAAAGCGTGGATATTTTGACGGAGTTGCACGATGCGGGAACGCCGCTTTATGCGCTGACCAATTGGCCGGCTGAATGTTTTCCCCTTATAGAAGGGCGTTTTCCCTTCTTTTCCTTTTTTAGAGATATGATTGTGTCGAGTGTTGAGCGCGTGACAAAACCGGATCACAGAATTTACGAAATTCTTTTGGAACGTACGAAAATCGATCCGCACAGCACCATCTATATTGATGATCTTGTAGAAAACCTTGTCCCCGCTGCGGCATTGGGCTTCACAACCATTCACTTTACATCCCCTGAAGCCTTAAGGGCGGAACTAAACCGCCATAAACTCCCTCTCTTACAAAGGGGCGCATCATGACCGCGCACCCCATCACCAGCGTTGTGTTTGATTTAGGCGGGGTTCTGGTTGACTGTAATCCTAACTATCTTTACCGCAAGCTGATTCCTGATGAGAAAGAACGGCAGCACTTTCGAGCGCATGTTTGCACGAGACAATGGCATCATTCTCACGATTTAGGCGTTTCTTTTGTCGACAACGCTCAACTTCTTTTGAAGAACTATCCGAACGATCCTCGCATGCAATCATTGATTAAGGCATGGGGCAACCGTTATGGAGAAATGTTTAGTGGGCCAATAGACAAAACCGTTGATATATTGACGGAGTTGCATAAAGCTGGAATGCCGCTTTACGCGCTGACAAATTGGTCGGCAGATGATTTTCCTGTAGCGCGGAAACGTTTTCCGTTTTTTTCCTTGTTCAAAGACATTGTCGTGTCCGGCATAGAGCGTGTGACAAAACCGGATCGTAAAATTTACGAGATTCTTTTGGAACGCACCAAAATTGACCCTCGCAGCGCGGTTTTTATTGATGATCGCGAAGACAGTTTGGCTCCCGCCGCCGCGCTTGGTTTTACGACGCTTCTTTTTACGACCCCTGAAAAACTCAGGAACGACCTTATCAACCTTAATCTTCCTCTTGCATAAAGGTGCGCATCATGACCACGCTTGTCCTCGCCGAACATAATCATAAAAGCCTGAAGCCTTCGACGCTGAACACGATCAGCGCGGCGGTAAAATTGGGGCAGCCGGTCGCGGTTTTGATCGCGGGGCTGGATGCCGCAGGTGCCGCGCAGGAAGCCGCTTCGGTTCAGGGCGTAAGCGAAGTTTTGCATGCCGATGATGCGGTTTATGCGAATTTTCTGGCGGAGAATGTTGCTGCTTTGATCGCTAAACTGGCTCCGTCCTATTCACATATTCTGGCTCCTGCCACCAGTTTTGGTAAAAACATTCTGCCGCGTGCGGCGGGGTTGTGCGATGTGGCGCAGATTTCGGATATTACGGGCATCGAAAGCGCGGATACTTTTGTTCGCCCCATTTATGCGGGCAACGCTATCGCTACGGTGCAATCGAAGGACGCCATTAAATTCATCACCATACGCGGCACGGCGTTCGACAAAGCCGCCAAGGGCGGCAGCGCCCCCGTGAAGAAGATCGAGAGCACAGGGGATAGCGGATTGTCGGCCTTTGTCAGCGCGGAGCTGACGCAATCGGCGCGTCCTGAATTGACAGCGGCAAGCATTGTCGTGTCGGGCGGCAGAGGCTTGGACTCTGCTGAGAAATTCAAGAGCGTGCTAGAACCTTTGGCTGACAAACTGAACGCCGCCGTCGGCGCTTCGCGTGCAGCGGTCGATGCGGGCTTTATCTCAAACGATAGTCAGGTGGGGCAGACCGGCAAGATCGTCGCGCCCAACCTTTACATCGCCGTCGGGATTTCGGGTGCCATTCAGCATTTGGCGGGGATGAAGGACAGCAAGACCATCGTCGCCATCAACAAAGACCCCGACGCGCCGATCTTTGCGGTCGCGGATTACGGGATTGTTGGCGATTTGTTCACAATTGTGCCGGAATTGCTGAAGGCGCTGTAAGCAGCCTACTCCGCCCGCACCATCATGCGGCTGACGCGGCGTTCGTGGCGGACGAGGTACAGGCCTGAGGCAATGATGATCGCGGTGCCGCAGAGGAGATAGGCATTCGGCACGTCGCTCCAGATCAGATAGCCGAGCAGCGCGCCTGTAATCATCTGCGAATATTGGAAGGGCGCGACGGCGGCTGCCGGGGCGTCTTTATAGGCCTGCGCCATCAAAGCCCAACCTATGCCACCCAAGGCACCTGACGCGCAAATTGACAGAAAAGCCCATAGGCTCATTGCGGAAAAGCCCGAGGCAACGCAGGAGGCCAATCCCGCCACTGCGATGATGCTTCGCGGATAAAAGGCCGTGCATTCGTTATTCTCCCGCCCCGCCAGAACGCGAAGCAGAAGCATCTGAACCGCGGTGCCCGCCATGCTGCCTATCAGGGCGAGATAGGGAAGCCAAGCAACGCCATGCTGAATAAGGTTTTCAGGATTAACGGCGATCACGACTCCGACAAAGCCCGTGGCGATGGCAACCGCGCGTTTCCAGCCTATGCGCTCTTTCAAAATTAAGGCAGCCAGACACGCAACCGTCATCGGCGTTAGAAAAGTAACCACATACATGGTGGTTAAAGGCAGGCGCGGAAGCGCCATCATCCAGAAGATAAATGACGCCAATTGGCACAGGCCTATGGTCAGTAATCCGCCCCATCGTTGCGGGTGCAGGCGAGGAAGCGTGCCACGCAGGGCGGAGATTAGAAAAATTACCGCCATGCCACTGATGCCGCTGATCAGCAGGATTTCCCCTTGCGGCACCCCTTCCCGACGCACCAATTTCAGCAAAACATCGCTGAACGACCAACCGCTGAAAGCGATGGAGGACAAAATCGCGGCGCGGGCATAGTTGCGGGGAGAAGACAGATAGCGCCTCCGTTTGTTAGTGAACCGCTCCGTGGCAATGTTTGTATTTTTTTCCCGAACCACAGGGACAAGGCGCGTTGCGTTGCGTATTGCCCCATGTTTCGGAATTTTTCGGATCGAACGTGGCGTGCTGCACGGGCAGCGCCACCACGGAAGAACGGCGCGTCATGCCTTCGGGCAAGGGCTCGTCGCCGAACGGCATGGCGGCTCCGGCCTCCGCGCCGCTAAGTTCCGTCATCGCAGCGCGGTTGCGCTCCATGATTTCCTCAAGCGAAGGGAGGCGCATGCCTGCTTGCATCAGTGCTTTGGTCACTTCTTCCCGAATATCGACCAGCATGAGCTGGAACAGGCCGAAGGCTTCGCGGCTGTATTCGTTCAAAGGATCGCGTTGCCCATAGCCGCGCAGATGAATGCCCTGACGCAGCTGGTCGAGCGCAAGAAGATGATCTTTCCACGCCTGATCGAGCGTGCCGAGCAGGGCCGCTTTTTCCGCGTGGCGCATAGCGCCTTCGTCAAGAATGGCTGTCTTTTCTTTCAGCTTTTCCTCTGCCGCACGGCGAATGCGTTCTTCGATCTCAACTTCGGCGATATTGTTTTCCGCCGCCCATTCCGCGATGGGCATATCAAGCGCCAGAACGTCTTTGACCCGTTCGTGCAATCCGGCGATATCCCATTGTTCAACATAGGAATGAGGGGGAATGGCTTTGCTGACGAATTCGTGAATCACTTCTTCGCGCAGTTCGCGGATGATGGAGGAGACATCCGCCGCCCCCATAATATCGCGGCGCTGTTCATAGATGACCTTGCGCTGGTCGTTCATGATATTGTCGAATTTCAGCAGGTTTTTGCGCATGTCGAAATTGCGGCCTTCGACCTTTTGCTGCGCTTTCGCCAAAGCCGTCGTGATCCAGGGATGGGCGATCTTTTCGCCGTCGCGCAGCCCCAGCTTTGCCAAGATCGACTGCGTTTGATTGTGCGCGCCGAAGATGCGCATCAAATCGTCTTCGAGCGAAAGGAAGAAAATGGACGCGCCAGGATCGCCCTGACGGCCCGAACGACCACGCAATTGATTATCGATGCGGCGCGATTCATGGCGTTCAGTGCCGATTACAAACAAGCCGCCTGCTTCACGCACTTTTTCGCGCGCTTCGTCGATTTCCTGACGCAAAGCGGTGACGGTTTTCGCGTCCGGTTCGCCTTGCGCGGAAAGTTCCGCAAGGCGTGCGTCGAAATTGCCGCCGAGTTGGATGTCCGTGCCGCGTCCCGCCATGTTGGTGGCGATGGTGACGGCACCCGGACGTCCGGCTTGCGCGATGATCGTGGCTTCCTGATCGTGGAAGCGGGCGTTCAACACGTTATGCGGGATGCTTTTTTTCTTCAGCACTTCCGCCAGCGCTTCCGATTTTTCGATCGACACGGTGCCGACGAGAACGGGTTGCCCGCGCTTGCGGCAATCTTCGATACGCGCCACGATGGCGACGTTCTTTTCGGCCATTGTGCCATAGACTTCGTCGTTCATGTCGTCGCGGCGCACCGGCACATTGGTCGGCATTTCGACGACTTCCAGATTGTAAATCTCGGCAAATTCTGGCGCTTCGGTCAGGGCGGTGCCCGTCATGCCCGAGAGTTTGGGATAGAGTCGGAAATAATTCTGAAAGGTGATGCTGGCGAGGGTCTGATTTTCACGCTGGATCGCTACATGTTCTTTGGCTTCCAGCGCTTGGTGCAGTCCGTCTGAATAGCGGCGACCTTCCATCATGCGTCCTGTGAATTCGTCGATGATGACGACTTTGTCGTTCTTGACGATGTAATCGATGTCGCGTGTAAACATCGTATGGGAGCGCAAAGCCTGATTGACGTGATGCACGATCATGACGTTGGCGGGATCGTAGAGCCCGCCGCCAGGAGTCAGAAGCCCCGCTTTGCCCAGAAGAAGCTCGATCTTTTCGTTGCCCACTTCGGTCAGCGAGACGGTTCTGCTTTTCTCGTCTTTTTCAAAATCAACTGCGTCGAGTTTGGGGATGATTTCGTTGACGCGCATATAGAGTTCCGACGAATCTTCGGCGGGGCCGGAGATAATCAGCGGCGTGCGCGCTTCGTCGATCAGGATGCTGTCCACTTCGTCAACAATGGCGAAGTTGAAGGCGCGTTGCACCAAATCGCCTTGCGCGAATTTCATATTATCGCGCAGATAGTCGAAGCCGAATTCGTTATTGGTGCCATAGGTGATATCGGCGGCATAGGCCGCACGGCGTTCGCTGTCGTCCAAACCATGCACGATACAACCGACCGTTAGGCCGAGGAAATTATGGATGCGGCCCATCCATCCGCTGTCGCGCTTGGCAAGATAGTCGTTGACCGTGACGACATGGACGCCCTTGCCGGTCAGGGCGTTTAGATAGGACGGCAAGACGGCGACCAGCGTTTTGCCTTCGCCCGTGCGCATTTCGGTTATTTTGCCCTGATGCAGAACCATCCCGCCGCGCAATTGGACATCGAACGGGCGCTGTCCCAAGACGCGCCAAGCGGCTTCGCGCACGGTGGCGAAGGCTTCCGGCAGCAGGGAATCGAGGGCCTCTCCGCCTTTGCCGTTCTTGTTAGCCAGACGTTCCCGAAACTCCGCCGTTTTGGCGCGGAGGGCTTCGTCGGACAAAGCTTTGAACTGGGGTTCCAGCGCGTTGATGCGGGCGACAAGTGGCGTTTGCCCTTGCAAAACACGGTCGTTATGGGAACCAAACAGCTTGCGCGCGAGAGAAGTGATCATAATCAGGGTTCAAGGTTCGTGGTTGACGGTCCGGCAGGGGGGACTTGCCGACTTAACGTTCCTTAGATGGCGGTTTTAGGGCAAAAATGCAAGGGAATGCCGCGTTTTTCTTTACGCTTTCTGCCTGCACAAGTCACGGGGGATATAAAAAGCTGGCGAGGGAAGGTTTTTTCCTCCCCGCCTTGCTTGCCTACTGAATTGACCCCTTGGTTCCGCGCACAATCCAGGCATCGCCCTGCTTCTGGATGGCGGTAACGCGCCCGATTCCGGACAGCTTGTCGCCGACCTGAACCTGTTTCAACTCATGCGTCGTCGCGCTGGTAGCGACCCAAGCTTGCCCGGGCGATGCCGCGCGTAGAATCCAATTGCTCTCAGCTTGATCTTCCACAGGAGCTCTTTTGACATGTTGGCGCGAGGTTTTGTGCACCGCCTTGAGTCTGGGAACGGATGCCACCGCTTTGCGCGGCGGGGGCGAAACATCAATCCCGGATATGCCGGACGACGGCGAAGCCGCAGTAGGCGTCAAAGAAACGGCGTTCATCGTGGCTATTTTCTGTTCAAGCTTGTTTATCCTGTCCTGTAAATCCTTAGCGGAGGCGGTAGATGAAGCGCCGATACCGGAAGATGCGGCGAGGACATTTGTCATCTGGCCTAATTGCTGATTCGCTTGATCGAGCGCATTTTGCAAATTATCGATGCGCGCCGTCAGCATCTCGATGCGATGATCGGCATTGTCGTTCGGCACTGTCGGCGCAGGCAGTGAGAAAGCCGCCGAAGGAGTCGGCGCAGGGACATCGACAGACGCATCGGCTGGTTTGGCTTGTTGTGCCGCGCCGCTAGGCATGGAAGAAGCAACACCGGAAGAGACAAGAGCCGAAGATCCGCTGGAATCCTTGTCTTGCGTCACTGTTGAAGAAGTTTTTGGAGCGACGCCAGAGGATGCGTCCGCCGCGTTCAACGAAGGAGCGGGGGCCCCATTAGGCGGGGGGGTTACCGGAAGGATGGGCGAGGCCGTTCTAGTGACGGGAGGAGGCGGAGAGGACGATACGCCGCCAAATTGCCACCAAGCCACAGCCCCCAGCAACAAGACTCCGCCAAGGGCTGCCGCTATCGGCAAAAAGGGCGAACGACGCGGCGAGCCCGCCTCGGATGAAGGGATAACGTCTTCTTCGGGCTGTTCTATCGCAGAGCCGTTCTCGTCAGAAAATTCATATTCGGGAGGCGGTTCATGCACAATGTCACCATCATGGGTTAACGCGTCGTCATGCTCCATCTCGTGATCATGCGGCTCCGAGCCATAGATATCGGTCATAGCTAAACTCCTGCGATTTTTATCAGACCGGACGGCCTGAGTTTACCCGAGAAAGGGCTATTGTCCATAATTCTGAGAGTAAGGCGAAGCTTGCATCGCCCCATAGGCATTGCCGCCATAGGACGCGTTGCCGTAGGAAGGGGCGCCGAAGGGTGACGTGCCAGGGTAGTTGTTCCGATTGGAAGATGGCGTCGCATAATTCGGATAGGGCATACCACCGCCGGGAAGGCTTGCGCCATAACCGTTGACGGTCGTGCCAGGGTAGTTGGTGTTGCCGTTGGGACCATTGCCTCCGTTAGGGATATTTTGCTGATTTCCCCCGTTACTCGCCGAAGGCTCCATCACAGGCGTGACAAAGAATATGCCCAAAGGCGTGCCCGCCGCAACGCGCACCAACGGTTTGGTCAAATTGGCCTCGTTCTGAAAGAACGAGCTCATTGTTTCCGCAGCGGTTCCCAATCCGTTATAGATGCCCTGCTTGTAGCCGTTGCCCGCCACCGAAGAGAGAGACGTCGTGCCGTTGGTCGTAACCGACGTATTGCTTTGCCCCAACGCCCGTCCCATGCCTTCCAAGAAACCAGCGGCAGCGGGAAGAACGATGCGCGTAAAGTAGCGTTCGTCAACCTCGGTCGCCATGCCGCCCAAAGTCGTATCGGGATCAAGGGCGACAGCGTTAATTTGGTAATCTTTGCCCTTTTTGTCAGCAAGGTTGAATTTTAGCACAAGATACTTTTCATAGCCCATGGCGACTTGAAAACCGCCAATCGCGCGTGCGCCAGACAAGGGACCGGACACGATCTGGGCAAGGATGGGACCTGGAACATCCGAATTGGCTTCCGTCAAGAGCTGGGCATAGCTGACCGTGCCTGCGCTGACCACGATCTTGGGTGCGGTCGCTTCCGTAGAGGAAACGGCTGTCGCGGTGGTTGTCGCCAAAGCTTGGGTCGCTTTTTCTTGTTCGGCCTTTAAATCCTCTGCCCGTATCACGACTACGTTCTTAATTCCCTTGGGCGTCCAGCTTTCCATGAGTTGCTGCATTTGGCGCTGCATCGCTTCGGCCAAAGAGTTGTCAAATTGCTCGGGAGGACGCTGCTGGGCCTGTTGTTGTTGCTGTTGAACCTGTTGCTGCTGAATCTGCTTTTTCAGCATGTCAGTCTCGATGCGCAGTTCTTTCAGCGGGTCTTCTTTCTTTTCCGTGCCACCAAGGCTGCCGATATCCATCGTCTGGCCTATTGGCGTCGGGATGGCGCTGCCGCCGTTGGCGATCGCCTGCTCGGAACGCTCGTTATTCGCCATTTCTGTTTGCTGGCGCATATAGGGCGTTGCCGCGCCGCCGGGGGCTTCTTTAAGAGCAGGAGGCTTGCCTAAGCGTGCAACCTCGTTCCCCGCCGTATTGTTGCCACCAAAAAAGCTAATCCCCGCCACGCCCACCGCAAAAACGGCAACGATCAGAACGATGAGCTTGAAAAACGGACGCGTGCGCCACGCTTCAGCCAGATTACCGGCCATACCGCCGCGCGACGAGCCTTCTTCGGACGCGCCGATCTCAGGTTCGATGAAATCGTCGTTATTTTCGTTTTCGAGATTATTTGTCATGATCTTCGTCCCGCGAAATCTGGGCGCGCACCATAGCGCCATTATCGGACATTAAAAGAACGGGCGCAGAGCCTATCTCATAAACCGTCGTGCCGTCCGCCGAGGCCACACTGGCATTCCACGCAGGAGACAGCAGGCTGAGGGGCGTGCGCACATATACTTTGTCGCCGATAGACCAGGCTTTAGTTCTGGAATCAAGCCCGCTAACCTTGACACGTTTAGCGGCATTCGGTGGTGCATTTTCAAGAAGCAACGTCAATGTCTCATCGCCCGCTTCAAGGCGTGGGCGGCTAATGATCTGCGGCTTGGCGCCAGGGCCCATTTTGCCGATACGCGCGTCATAGCGGAGGTCGACGTTAGGACCGCCTGACGAAAGACGGAAAATGACCGGCGTCGGCAAGTCCTTGAGCAAAACGGACAGATCGCCTGTCCCCATGCGGGTCAAAGGCATGACGCGAACGACATGCGTTCCTGCCTGAGTCGGAGAAACTTCGAAATTACCTCCGACGCCGACATCCAAAATAGGCCATGGTTCACCCGTCGCATCGACCATCGCTATCGTCGTGACATAGCCGGAGTTAAGATTAATCTGCGGAGGCTCGACACCGGGATCGAGGGACAAGGTGGAAACACGCGTTTGTCCCTTGGGCGGACCTGCATAAGGAATCTGCGCCGCTGACTGCGTTTGTTCGAGCCGGCGCATAAGTTCGCGCACCTGGTCGGGAGACATAGGCATCAATCCGCGTTCGGCCTTATCAAAGGATTTAGAGCTATGCTCCTGTTCGCGCTTGTGTTCGTCATTATCGGCCTGCGCTTGCGCTTGCAGTGCGGCTTGTTCTGCCTGAACAGCGAGTTGGTTGGCGTCTGAAGAAAAAGCCGAGGGCGGCGGCGGCGAAGGAATATCAATGCCGGAAGAGCTTGAAGGGACTGCTGACGGTAGAGCCCCCGCTGATGAAGGCGATACCACCGGAGCCGCTGGCGTGGCAGAAGAAGGATAGGTGGATGCTCGCCCCTGCCCCGTGGGCTGCGCCGACAACGTGGCTATGGCGTCAGAAACGGCGCTGCCATTCGCAGCATGCGCAGAAAAAGGCGCCCCCGAAAAAGCCAGCAAGGCACTAGCCATCAAGAGGGTGCGTGAAACCGGGCTAACCCGGCAATTAGGCAGTATGTACAGCAAAGAACATCCCCAAATCAGACAAACCAATTTATCCAATCTTATTGTTTGACCACATGAAAGTTAATAGTAGGTTTATACCGTCAGTTTCTTGTGTTATTCAAGCCCTTGTAACAATAAAAACCGAGAGACGGTTTTGCGGCCTTTTTTTGTCTTGTCTAGCCTGTCAGACGGGCGAGATTGTTGCGTCAAACCCCGTTCTTGCACGGAAAGAGCGGGATTAACCTTGTTAAGGAGGGTTTCATGGCCTCTGTTCATATTGTCCTACTTTATGCTGGTCTTCTTGGCCTTTTGCTGGTCGTCCTTTCTTTTAACATGATGAAAAGCTGGGTTCATGCCGCAGGTCAGGGCAAGCAAAGCGACCCCGATTTGCGCCGCGCCGAGGCTTTAGTCTCAAGCTTTACGGATTATGTGCCGTTAACGCTTTTTTTGATCGGGCTGGTCGAAGCGAGCGGCGCTCCTACCTTTGCCCTGCATGCATTGGGATCCCTTTTAGTTACCGCCCGCTTGATGCATGCTTTTGGAAGCAACCATACGCGCAACTCGGACGCCCTGCGTTTCCTTGGCGCACAGCTGACCTATCTGGTTTTAACCATCGCCAGCTTTAGCTGTTTATATGTGTTTGCGATGCCAATGCTGGTGGGGGTGAAATAAAGCTTGTCTCTTCCGCGCCGACACGACAACTTGGGAAAATCGTATTGTTTGGGAAGTTTTGCTTTGCGCGGGTATGCAGCGAAGTTTTTTTCTTTTCCAGGGATGATTTGGCTTTTACTTGCAGAAAACAGGAGGTATAGAAGCCTTGAGTTTTTGAAACCCCACACATTTTTAGAGGATTCCAATGCCTAAGTCTTTTCACAACGATAGTTTATATCTTTTTACTGCCGATGAGCATGTCGTCCTGACTTTGAGCCCCCATAATGGTATCGGCATAATTACTAGAGACCTATTCCAGAATTCAGAGGCTGTGTTCGGAAATGCGTGTCAACAAAACGATGCCGTTGTCCAAACCAAGCTAACGGCTGAGCAACTTGTCCCCTTGATCAAACTTGGGCCCGAGTTGGCAGGCATCTTGACCGCGCCCATTGGGCGTTTGCAAGCCCTTAATAATACGAAGAACGAGTCCTTGTTCCATAAATCTGAGCATGAAGAGTCCGTTATAGCTCGTTTGTGGCGCGCCCCGTGGGTGGCAAATAGCGTTTCTTTTTTCAAGAACGGGTATCTGCTTGACGATTGGAAGCAGGCGCTAAAATCCGTGAATAGGGAAAACGCTGGATTTAAGCCAGCACTTCCCCCTCTTTATGTTAAGATATTGTCCGATGACGTGTCGGAGGGAATTTTGACCAACGTTTTAAAGGCAGCTGCACAGATCGGGTTGCCGAAGCCGCCCCCCTCGCAGCCAGAGATAACGACCTCTTTGCTGAAATGGTACGCAGGGATCCCAACGCCGCAGTTTTCTTAATTCTGGAGCAAACGCCTTAGCAATTCGACGTCTTCGCGGAAGGCTGCGTCGTAGGCTGAGAGTTCTTCGATCTTGCGGACGGCGTGGATAACGGTGGTGTGGTCGCGTCCACCGAATTTACGGCCGATTTCCGGCAGAGAGCGCGGAGTTAGTTGTTTCGCCAGATACATCGCCACCTGACGCGGACGCGCTACGGCGCGGGCGCGGCGGGCGGAATGCATGTCGGCGACGCGGACATTGTAATGTTCCGCGACTTTCTTTTGAATTTCGTCAATCGTGACGCGACGTTCGGAAGCGCGGAGCATATCGGCGAGAACTTCCTGCGTCATTTCCAGCGAGATCGTGCGGCCTACCAATTGGGCGTGCGCGACGATGCGGTTCAGTGCGCCTTCAAGTTCGCGCACATTCGACGCGATTTTGTGGGCGAGGAATTCCATCACCTTGTCCGGCACGGGGCAGCCGAGCTTGTCCGCCTTAGCGTGCAGAATGCCTAAGCGCAATTCGTAATTGACCGGATGCAAATCGGCGACAAGCCCCCAGCCGAGGCGCGAGCGCAGACGTTCTTCCATGCGGTCAAGATCTTGGGGCGATTTGTCGGCGGAGACGATCACTTGGCGGTTGCGGTCGACCAGCGCGTTAAAGGTATGGAAGAATTCTTCCTGCGTCGTGTCTTTGCCGCCGATGAATTGCACATCGTCGATCATCAGGACGTCGACAGAGCGAAATTGTTCCTTGAACGAAACCGTGTCTTTGAAACGCAGCGCGCGCACGAACTGATACATAAATTTTTCCGCCGACATATAGATGACGCGGCGATGCGGATAATTCGTGCGTATATGCCAGGCGATGGCGTGCATCAAATGGGTCTTGCCCAAACCGACGCCGCCATAAAGGAACAGCGGATTGAAGGCGGGGTTTTCCGTGTCGGCAACGCGGCGCGCGGCGGCATAAGCCAATTCGTTCGGTTTACCGACGACGAAATTATCAAAGGTAAAACGCGGATCAAGATCAGCGGACAAATCTCCGGCAAATCCCGAGGAAGAGGAAGACGAAGCCTGAGCCGGAGCCAGAGCGCGTCCCAAAGGCGCGATGGGGGCCGTAGCCGCTGTATCGATCGCGCTCTTGGCCTGCGCCGCTTTGGCCAACGGCGACATGACAGAGAAAGAAACATTGCCGCGCGGAGAATTTTGCTGCCACAGGGAACGGATCATGTCGCCGTAATGCGCTTCGACCCAGTCGCGCATAAAACGGGTCGGCAAAATCATGGTCGCATGATGGACGCCAGAAGCATCGCACACAATGTCGTTGGTCATCGGCTCAAGCCAGCGGCGATACGCGGTTTCGCCGAAACGATCGCGCAACGCCGTGCGCACATCATCCCACGCCGTTGGGGAGATCGCACCCATATCTTCCGAGACCGCGCTTGCTGCCTGAACCTTCATCACAACTCCATGGATCGAACTGACTTGCCGAAAAGCAAAAGATATCGCACAGCCCGAAGAAAGATTCTTCGGGGTTTCGCAAAAAGAACTAAGTAAGGGGACGTGTCGCGCAGAAGGCGGCGACGAGCTTTGGCGTATAAGAATCGTTGATACGGTGTGATTGATAGCTTCTCATATTTTTTCGATCCGCATTCACGATGAAACTCATAACCAGAAGACAACTCGACCATAGATCAAACCTTACGTCTTTGTCCACAGGTCCGAAGAGGGAACGTGATAAAAATATTTCTTGCTTCGCCAAAAAAATTTTCGTCGCATACACACCGAAGAGTGCGCGCATCTTTTTCGTTTTCTGGCGCATTAACCTCGTCCGATTTTTTTAAGGATTCACATTGCACTGTTGTGCGAAAATTTGTGATGAAAAAAAATGAAAAAGAAGACAAAAAAATTCGCCGCGCATTTTGATGCGCGGCGATAATTCTTAAGCGAACAAAAAACGGGAAGTTGTTACGCTTTCTTGGCAGCCTTCGCGCGCTTGGCGAGACGCGACGTTTTGCGCGCCGCTGTTTTCCAGTGCAACGTTCCGCGTGATGCGCCTTTTGCCAGAGCGGATTCGGCTTTGCGTTGCGCCGTCAATGCGGCAGCGGCATCGCCCGAAACGGCTGCGGCTTCCGCTGCCTTAACGACAGTGCGGATCGCAGAACGGCGCGAGCGGTTGATTTCATTGCGCTTCACAGTTTGACGTGCGCGCTTTTCGGCAGATTTATGGTTGGCCATAACGATATTCCCAAATTCCGTAGTTAACTTAATGCAGTTGCTTGCCGCGCCGCCCGTATAAAGGGTTTCTTAGCGCGAAGGCGGGACTCATACGCGGTGCCGAGGCAATGGTCAAGCATTAATCGACAATCCAAGACATCGCAAGAGCCGCCCCCCACAACATTCTGCTTGGTGAGCTTGTGGCTTAAGTTGGCACGGCCTTGGACTGAGTTGTCGTTGCTACAAACTTGGAACGAGCGCGCTCAAAGGGCATTTCCGTATTCAAGCTCTGTCCATCACAAAAAACTATCTGCGCGCGTTCCCGTTCAGGCACAATGCTCCTGACTTGATTGAGATTCACATAAGTATCCGCGTTCACGCTAAAAACCGCTAACCCAGCCTTTTTCATCTTTTCAAGCACGGATTTGTCGTCATCTACACGCCTTGCTTGATGCTCGTGGAGAGGCTCATTGCTTATCTTCGAACCGCTCTCAATAACGCGTCCTTTTACGATACAGTTAATACTCCGCACAGAAATCATTTTAGAGCCCGTCTCTACACGCGGGGAAAAACGCCCCAACCAGCTGAGGCCGCTTACAGGCAGAGTTTGTCTAGCCTCAATAAATAATTCTTGTTCCGACATTACATGTCCCCCCATACATTATTGCCTTATTATTAAATACTATGCCGCCTTGTGCGAATGGCCGAATATAACATACCCCCGTGAAAGTAAATAATAGATATTCTCCTCTTTCGCCGATGTTTGTTCCTGAAGCATCCTCGCCTTTACACGCCGCGCCCGCGCTGATATACCCTCGCCCATAATCACCTATATATAAGGAACGTGCCATGAAGCTTATCGCGGGTAACAGCAACCGGCCTTTGGCTGAGGCTATCGCGCAGAATCTGGGCACTTCTTTGGCTCACGCCTCTATCCGGCACTTCGCGGATATGGAGATTTTCTTTGAGGTTCTTGAAAATGTGCGTGGCGAGGATGTCTTTATCATTCAGCCGACGTCTTTTCCCGCCAACGACACGCTTATGGAACTTTTGGTAATGATCGACACGCTGCGCCGCGCTTCGGCGCGCCGCATTACCGCCGTTATGCCCTATTTCGGTTATGCACGGCAGGATCGCAAAACAAGCTCACGGTCGCCGATTACGGCTAAACTGGTCGCCAATATCATTACGACGGCAGGGGCAAACCGCGTTTTAACGCTTGATCTGCATGCGGGTCAGATTCAGGGCTTTTTCGATATTCCGGTTGATAACCTTTTCGTCGGCCCCGTTTTTGTGCGTCATGTGCGCGATAATCTGTCGGTGCAGGGCAAATTGCCGGAAGGATTAACGGTAGTGTCCCCCGATGTCGGCGGCGTCGTGCGCGCGCGCGCGATGGCGAAAAAATTGGATGCGGGGTTAGCGATTATCGATAAACGCCGCGAAAAAGTTGGCGAATCCGAAGTTATGAACATTATCGGCGACGTCGAAGGCCGCGATTGCATTATGTTGGACGATATCGCCGATAGCGCCGGAACTTTGTGCAACGCCGCCGGAGCGCTGAAAGCGGCGGGCGCGAAGACCGTTACCGCCTATGTTTCGCACGGCGTTTTGTCGGGCGCGGCAATCGACCGCGTTAATAAATCGCCGATGGAGCATTTGATTATTACGGATTCCATCGAAGCAACGCCCGACGTTATCGCCTCACCCAAAATTAAACAGATCAGCGTCGCGCCTTTGCTGGCTGAAGCGATTATTCGCATTAACCAAGAACGGTCTGTTTCTAGTTTGTTTGGTTAAGGACGAAAATTTCAGAATTATTATAGACTGAGGCATGTCAAAGCGCCCGCTGTGTTCATTGCTACAATAGGCGGCGAGTTTTCTTGCGCGCTTAGTTTTTTTATACGCACTAATTTTAGAAAGAAACACATGCCCCCCATGAATTTACTGCAGACAGGTTCGGTCGTGAGGATTCTTTCCCTGCTACCGAAAGACGATAGTCAGGTGAAAGAAATTTTGGATAAGCTTTATGAGGTTGTTACGCCAGACGAATTGGCGGAAGCCAGTCAATCGGAAGGTCTACTTATATTTTTGCACGTTACACGGGGCCCAAATGACGGCGACAAGATCATTAAAGCAGCCCTATGGGAACCAGCGGAAGGGTATACGGCGGACGAAGTTGCGGATGCTGCTATTCGTCTCAGCAAAACTTTGCAAGGCGCTCCTGTAACCTTTTGGTTTGAGGATGTGGGTATCAAGGCAACCCCATCCGACAGCGTGCAGGGAATCCTCGCCGTGTTGAAAAATGCGCGTGAAAGCCGTAAGCGCCCCAACCAAAGGGGCGAGATAAAGGCCGCAATGCCGACTGCCGTCGACGCTGGACCAACAGGCTAACCTCTTTTTTTCCTATGAATCCGGGCCCCTACAAGGATAGATGGGGGCTGCGGCTTTTGTCATTGGCCCCTGTCTGCCCAAAAACAGGAAAAAAGACTCGCCAATCCTTAGCTTTCTCTGCTATCTCCTGCTCCGCAATGGTCGGCACCCCTGGAGGCCGACTTTAATCAAACGCCGGATTTTGGTTGTGTTGTCAGGGGGCGGCCACGAACGCGCGGGAAACAAAGCTTTTGTTTTCTCGTCCTCTCGCAGCTTCTCTTTCATTCAGCAGCCGACGGCTTACATGGAGAGAAGAATGACCCAAGTTACATCCCTTGCCGCTGCCGCGCGCACCAAGACCACCAAAGGCGCCGTTAGCGCGATCCGCAACAGCGGTCATGTGCCGGCCGTGATTTACGGCGACAAGCAAGCCCCCGCTTTGATCTCGCTGGAAAGCAAGATTCTGGTTCGCCAATTGGAAGCCGCCGGTTTTCTGACCCGCCTTTTCGATCTTGAAATCGACGGCAAGAAGTTCCGCGTTCTTCCCCGCGATGTTCAGTTTGATCCCGTTTCCGACCGTCCGTTGCATGTCGATTTTCTGCGCGTTTCCGCCAATACCCGCGTTCGCGTCGCTGTTCCCGTCGCGTTCCTAAACGCGGAAAAATCGCCCGGCATCAAGCGTGGCGGCACGTTGAACGTTGTTCATCATGAAATCGAAATCATGTGCGCTCCCGACAAGATCCCAGCTCGCTTTGAAGTCAGCTTGGAAGGTTTGCAGATCAACGACGCCATCCATTTAAGCGCGTTGAACCTGTCCAAGGACATCAAACTGACGACGCACGAAAAGGATTTCACCATCGCCACGATCGCGGTGCCTTCGGCTGTTCGTTCAGAAAACGAAGCGGCGGCCTCGGCTGCTGCGACTCCTGCTGCGGCAGCAGCGGCTCCTGCGGCTGGCGCGGCGGCGGCTCCTGCGGCTGGCGCGGCGGCAGCTCCTGCGGCGGCGGCGAAAAAGCCAGAAGCCAAGAAGTAACGTATCGAGCGGGGGGCGGGAAATTTTCCTGCCCCCTACTCTTTTTTTCCTGTTTATTCATGCCTTCTTTTTCCCATCTTGTTATCGGCCTCGGCAATCCGGGCGAAGATTATGCCCGCACCCGACACAATATTGGCTTTTTTGCCGTGGACGAGATTGCCGCGCGATATCACTGCCCGGCATGGAAGAAAAAATTTCGCGGGCTTATCACGAACGCCGACGATTTTCTGCTTTTAAAACCCCAGACTTTTATGAATTTGTCCGGCGAAGCGGCGGGCGAGGCTCTGCGTTTTTATGATTTTTTGCCGGAGCAGGTGATTGTTTTCCACGACGATCTCGACTTGTCGGCGGGGCAGGTTAAGGTCAAGCAGGGCGGCGGAGCTGGCGGTCATAACGGATTAAAATCTTTGGACGCCCATATCGGACAAAATTACTGGCGCGTGCGCCTTGGTATCGGCAGGCCGATGACCGAGCAAGGCGAAGCGGTCAAAGGCGACGCCGTGACTTCTTACGTCCTTAATCCTTTTGCCAAATCGGATAAAGTCTGGCTGGAACGTTTGCTTCCTGCGCTGGCGGACTCGTTCGATCTTATGCTGAAGGGGAATAGCGCGGAGTATGCGGCGAAGGTCGGCAAGGTTTAACTCGCCGTTCCGTTATTCTTTCGCACCTGTCCGGCGACGATCATGCCAGCGGCGATAATCAGGATCGATCCCGCAATCAGATTCCATGTCGGAATTTCGTGCCAGAGAAAATACCCGAAAATCGCGCCGGAGATGATCTGCGTGTAGTGAAGCTGCGCGACATTGGTCGAAGCCGTATTTTGCAACGCCGTGTTGTAAAGAACATTGCCCAAAACATTGATACCGCCTGCGACGATCATAATCGCCAGCGCCCAGCCCACTGGCGCGGCTGAGGATTGCGACAGCGCCCCCACAATGCCGACAGTGCCCACGCATAACGCATTGATAAACTGGGTGCTTTCGACGGTATCGGTTTGAGATATCTTCCGCATCAAGATCGTGTAGGTCGCAAAGGAGGAAACGCTGATAAAAGCAGCTAAATAGCCGATCCAATCTCCGCCGCCGCCGTGGACGCCAATGGCAAGGGCAGCACCCAAAAACCCTGTTATCAGGCAAACGATTTTAAGGGGCGTCAGGATTTCATGTTTCAGCACCGCCGAAAGTACCGCGATCATCAGCGGTATTGTAAAGACGACAACGTAAAACATCGTCAAAGGAAGATGTTTAAGGGATATGACGTTGGTGTAATTAATGCTAATCGCGCACATGGCTATAAGGGCTTGTTCGCGCAAGCTTCTGGGGCGCAACAGGGCTGCTTTGCGCCGGATGAGGGTTGACGCGACAAGACTCGCCGCGCCGAATGTCCCCAGCACAGCCATAATCACGAAGGGTGAAAGAGCAGCCTGTCCCTGAGCGCCAAGCTTAATGGCAACATCGACGACAACCCACGCAAAGAAACCCGCCAAAGCGCAGAGCATGGCGCGAGATTGGGTCATTTATTTCTGCCCAAGGCTTCTTTGACGCGTGCGACGAAGCCTTCGCTTTCAGGGTGGGTCGCATTTTCTTCCGCTTCTAGCGCGAATTCGACCAAAAGCTCTTTTTGCCGTTTGGTCAGATGCGCGGGCGTTTCGACCGCGAGTTCGACATAGAGATCGCCGCGCGAGGAGCCGCGCAGCACGGACATGCCCTTGTGTTTGATGCGCGCACGGTGGCCCGATTGCGTGCCTGCGTCGATTTTGACCTCGGCGACGCCGCCGTCGATGGTCGGCACTTCGATCAAACCGCCCAAGGCCGCCGCCGTCATCGCTATCGGTACGCGGCAGTACAGATTTGCACCGTCACGCTGGAAGACCTTGTGCTGTTCGATTCCAAGAATGACGTAGAGATCGCCCGCATGACCGCCGCGCACACCTGCGGAACCTTCGCCGGTCAGGCGGATACGCATGCCGTCTTCAACGCCTGCGGGAATTTCGACCGCCAGCGTGCGTTGTTGGTGAACGCGCCCTTGTCCGCCGCATTTTTTACAGGGGGAATGGATGACACGACCGACGCCCTGGCAGGTGGGGCATGTGCGTTCGACCGTGAAAAATCCTTGCTGCGCACGCACACGACCATGGCCTTTGCACATCCCGCATTCGGTGGGCGCGGTTCCGGCGGCAGCACCCGAGCCTTTGCAGCCATCGCAGGCCACGGTGTTAGGAATGGTAATTGTTTTTGTGACGCCCGCGAAAGCCTCTTCGAGCGAGATATCCATGTCGTGACGCAAATCCGCACCGCGTTGCGCACCACCCTGCGGTTGCTGACGCCGTCCGCCGCCCATGATTTCGCCGAACATTTCGTCGAAAATATCCGAAAAGCCCGAGCCAAAGCCAAAGTCGCCGAACCCGCCGCCCCCCATACCGCCCGGACCGCCTTGTTCAAAGGCGGCATGTCCAAAACGGTCATAAGCAGCGCGGCGCTGATCATCGCGCAGCACTTCATAGGCTTCGTTAATTTCCTTGAATTTATGCTCGGCCTCGGGCTTGCCGTGATTGCGGTCGGGATGGTACTGCATCGCCAGCTTACGATACGCCTTTTTCAGCTCGTCCGCCGAAGCGCCGCGCTGGGCGCCCAACAATTCGTAATAATCTTTTTTAGCTGGCATCGATCAACCCCTGACTGTTGTGCTCCCCCTCGCGGGTCAAGGGTTGGCGCCGTGCGAGAAAGTTTGCAGCTTTTTGGGCACCGCTGTCCTCGCCTTCGTTGCGTGCTCTTATAGGGAAGGAAAGGCCTCATGACAATGGGCGAACCAAAGCCGGTACGCCAGAGGAGCAAGATGTCGATAGTCTGTTTAAGGCGCGGGGTAGGCTCGAGGAAATACAGTGCCTTCGCTGCCCAAAGGAGGATCGACATCCGGCGGCTTTTTCCCACACGCAGAAACGGACATGATGCTGAGAAGCACCATGCCCGTTATAACGACTTTTCTCAGATTCCCGGAAATAGCGGAACCCTTAAGCGGCGCAATCGGTTTTCTTGACGATCCCGCGCAGTTCGCTAATGCTATCATTCATGCGCGTGCTGACGGTTTCCATCACTTGCGAATTGCACTTGGCAAGCGTCTCGGAAGCGTCCCGCAGGCTGGCCATATACTTGTCGAGAGCGGCCTTGCTGACTTCCGCTTGCTTGCTCGCCTTGCCCTCGGTTGTCGGGCTGGTGATCGTGGCTTGCATGCTTTGTGTCAGCTCTTCCATCATCTGGCGGCAGCTGTCGGTTTGACGGCGCCACAGCGACTGAATGTTTTCGTAAGCGGTCTGGCTTAACGCAGTGAACGCTTCGACATTCTTGCGTTGAAGCGCAAAAGCGGCTTCGATGTCGAATTGAGGAATGGAACAGGGACCAGTCATCTTCGACATGTCAAATGTCTTCGACAGATCGAAGAACTTGGACGTGTCAAACACCTTAGACATATCGGCCTCAAAAAAAGGATTGGTAAACGGCTTCGACATCATGCCTCCATGTGGCTCAGAAAAGATCAAAAACAGAGGGTCGGAACGCCCCCTCGTTAGGGTTAATTAATATATTATGATTAACGCGTTGTCACGTTTTTTTTGCAGTGCACACAAGAGTAGACTACAAAAATTTCTTTTTTTTCTGAATGACTTAACTGTGCGCAATAAAAAAATGCCACTACTTTGCAAGTAGTGGCATTTTAGTGACAGGAATCTAAGCCAGGAAATTATGCGCTTTTGCGTTCGTCCGAGGAGCTTCCTTCGTCGTCAAGAAGCGAGGTGAATTTTGCCGCGCTTTTGAAGCCGCCGGTTCCGGTCGTTTGTGCGCTGTTTGCGCCACCGCCCGTAACCTGCAATTCGCCGATAATCTGACCGCCGGCGCTGACTTCCAATTCACCATACTTGACCATGCCGCTGATGCGACCGGTCGAACGCACGGTCAAACGACCATGGACGACCAATTGGCCATCATAACGACCGGCGATATCGGCATTTTCAATCTCGACGCTGCCGCGGAATTGGCCTGTTTCGTTGATTTCAAGAAGTTTGCCATCGGTCAGCTTGGCTTCGACCTTACCCGCCACGACCAGAATATCGCAGGAGGTGATTTCGCCCGACAAAGACAGCCCGTCGCCAACGATCAGCTTGCGCCCATCGGCACTGCTGGACGAAGAACGGCGGCTTACTTCCGGCAAGCGGCGGTTCGAAGAAGGCGTTGAGGCGCGCGGCAAGCCGGAGGGCTGTTCGGTGCGCAGAGCGGCGGAAGAGGTGTCTTCCGTGGTGATTTCTTGCGTGTCGTTTTTGGATTTATCTCTTGGACCGAACATTCGTTACTCCTGCGAAATGAAGTGCAAACTGTGGACTCGACGGTTAACACATCTTTAACGAAGAAGGCAAGGAAATGATTCCCAAAACACCCCCTGTTGTGAAAAGGAAACAATGTTGCTAAAGACGTAAATGTCGGAAAAACATGAACCTTTTTTCGGACAAATATTTTTGTTTTGCCGCCGCCAGGGCAAACCCCATCACGAGAACACCCCATCACGACAACAACCTATGGTTTTATTATGCCCCGCCCTTCTTACGACCTTTGCTCCATCGGAAACGCGCTTGTAGATATTATCGTTTCGACCGACGACGCTTTTCTGCAGGCCAATCAGGTGGCCAAAGGCGCGATGACTTTGGTGGATGACGAGACATCTGCCGCGCTTTATGCCCGCGCCGGATCTGCCGTTGAAATGTCATCGGGCGGCTCTGCCGCCAACAGCATGGCGGGGTTTGCTTCTTTAGGCGGCTTATGCGCTTTTATGGGCAAGGTGGGGCGCGACCAGTTTGGCGAGGTTTTTACGCATGATCTTCACGCACAGAAGATTCATTTCACGACGCCTTTATCGCCCGATCTGTCGACGGGGCGCTGCTTGATCCTTGTGACGCCGGATGCGCAGCGTAGCATGACGACTTTTTTGGGAGCCGCCGTGGAGTTCGGCCCCGAGGATGTTGATGCTGCTGTGGTACAAAACGCGGCGATCACTTACTTGGAGGGCTATTTGTTTGACAAGCCCGCCGCGCAGCAGGCTTTCGGCAAAGCGGCACGCTTGGCGCATGAGGCGGGGCGCAAATTATCGCTGACCCTGTCGGATGTTTTTTGCGTGTTGCGGCATCGGGGGGCGTTTTTGGATTTGGTGCGCGGCGATGTCGATATTCTTTTCGCCAACGAGAACGAGATTAAAGAACTTTATCAAACACAAGACGTTCGTTCCGCGCTTGACGCCGTTCGCGCCCATACCGAGATCGTCGTGGTGACGCGCGGAGCCCAAGGCGCGATTATCGCGGCAGCAGACCAGATTTTTGAAATACCAGCGCACCCCGCCCCTTCCGTGATCGATACGACAGGCGCGGGCGATCTTTTTGCAGCAGGATTTCTATACGGGCTGACGCAAGGCAAACCCCTGCCCGAATGCGGCAGGATAGCCGCCATCGCCGCTTCGGAAGTTATCAGCCATTACGGGCCAAGGCCGCAGCAGGATTTGTGCGGGTTAATTGGGGCGGGGAAGATTGCACAATAACGTCAGAAAGACGGGAAAGTCTTGCCTTCATTGGCGGGGTTATTCGCAATAATAGCCGCCCCTTCGATCTCGACAAGCCAATCGGGATTGCAGACGGGAGCTTGGACGATGATTTTGGGCAAATTGGCAAATCGCTCGTCAAGGTATTGCCCGACGCGTTGATAATCTGTCAGGTCGCGCAAATACACGATCAGGTGCGTAAGGTCTTGTAGACCCGCCTTTCCGGCACGAAGCAAGGCTTCGACATTTTCTAGTGAACGTTCAAGTTGGCGCATCACATCGCCCTTATACAGAATTATAAGCGACGGGTCGACGCTGCCCGTTCCTGACGGGAAAAGATGAGCGCGGTCACGGTAATCTATTTTCGTTCCATATTCGAAAACGACCTGATGATTACGGAACGGCAGATAATCGGGGTCGTAAAGGAACGTAACTTGTTCCGGCTTAAGGTCGAGCTGGGAATAAAGGTCGATTGCAACCAGACCGTTCTTGTGCGCCGGAGCGCCTTCGATGGCGGTCGCGGCGATGTAATGCGTATCGCCGTTCATGCCCAGTTTCTTAAAAAGCTCACGGCGGCTTTCGACCATGCCCGCATAAAAGACATCGACGTCCTTAAGGTAAATCCATGCGCGAACGCCGTTCGTTTTTAATGAACCACCCTGGCTCGCAAGCAGCGCGACCGCGTCGCCAAACCCCGCCTTCGTTTGCTCGGCAGGCGAGGTTGGCGGCTGGCCGTCATAGGCATCAGAGCAAAGCCCCGTGCTCCAAAGATGGCGCTTGCCGTTTTTCTCGACGAGAAGGTGGTAGGGCGAGAGGCGCTTCTTTTTTATCAAGGTCGCGTTATCTATATGATAGGCCAACATGGCGATTTTGGACTCCGGCAAGGGCGATTGCTGAAGAAGGGAGAGGGCGACGGGATTGTCCTCCCTCTCATCGGCTAGAGCACTTTGACGAACAGCTTCCGCTTGGTTCAAAACATCGCTGAGAAAAAAACGCCGGAATATGGCGGTTTTGGGATCAAGCCCCAATTTCTCCTGCGCCTCTTTGTAATAACGTTCGATAAACTTGACTTGTTCGGCAAAGCCTATGTGCCCAGGGGCTTGGATCATGATGGTGTGTTCCGCTCCACCTTCGGAGCCGCGAAAAGTATGGGTGGCAACTGTTTTCATGTTTCTTCCCTATTGAGGCAAGAGCGTGATCGCCCGCAGTGAAGGCTTGACGATAAGCATTTCATTGCCTCCTTTGATAAACTCGTACCCAACGCGCTGAATAGAAACTTTATACCCTTCGGCGGATAACCTCGCCACGACAGGGTCGACGTGCCGCGATCTTTTGGCACCAAGTTCCAGAATAGGGAACACCCGCACTTCGTCGGCGACACGGCATAGCTCGCGCAAAGACGTCAGGTGAAAATCCAAGTCAAGCTGTTCCGCGTAATGGAGCAAAAAATGGGAACAGAGCGCGAGTCCGAATTTCCTGTCAGAAAAATCGAGCTTAGGCAACGCGGCGGGGATATAGCGACCGGCTTTCTTTCCTTGCAGATAATCCGCGAGAAAGACACTCATCGCCGTGACGCGAATTTGTTCGAGATGGTCGGGCGAATCGATACCCTGCCCCCAAACCTGTTCGTCGGCGTTGGCGCGTATCTGCGCCATGATGAGGTGGCGTGCTTCCTCTGTGCGCTGGGCGATTTCGTCTTGCGCAAATTGATAAATCGGGTCAATGGAAACGATCTTGCCGCCGTGTTTGGAAAACTCCGCGTTAAAGCTCGCAGGGCCATCGCCGCAGCCGAGAATTTCTTTCTGTAAATCCTGCTCGTCAAGGCAGAACATAGCGATATATTCTTCGTAAGTGCGCCCCCAGGGGACGACCTTATCAAGGCTGAAAGACATTACGCACTCTCCTGTGGATGAGCGATTTAGGGCTTGTTTTCTTCATACGGCCTGACGGTAGAGGGCACATAATCCTTACACAATGGGAATCTGGGGTTAACGCTACCGTTTTTTCCTGTTCTTCCTGAAATTCTGGTTGCACCGCTTTCCCAGCTTAACCCTCGACCTTTTTTCAAAATCGGGTAATCTGTCGGTCTCGCATAGGGAAAAGGACACCTCATGACCACGACCAATAATTTTACGCTGCGCTTCTGGCTATTGCTTTTGGCGGCGCTGGCTGTTGTTTTATGGCTTTTTAAACCTGTCTTGGTGCCGTTTTTGGCAGGGTTGGCGATTGCTTATTTTCTGGAGCCCGCCGTGACAGCGCTGGAAAAACGCAAAGTGCGGAGGTGGATCGGGGCTTTGGTCGTTTTATCGGGATTTTTGTTTGTCGTGGTGGCGATTGTCCTTCTGATATGGCCCATGCTGAACCATCAGTTCGGCGCTTTGATTAACGCCCTGCCCGATTATATCGCCAAAATCCGCGAACATTATTTGCCTTGGGCGCAGGATTGGCTGGCGCGGTTCTCGCCCGAGGACGTCGAGAAAATCCGCGATGCGGCGACGCAATCCACGGGCGATGCGGTGGGGTGGGTTAGTCATACGGTCAAAAGCATCGTCAGCGGCGGCTTCGCCTTGGTCGACGCCATCGCTTTATCGATTCTGACCCCCGTCACGGCGTTCCATGTTTTGAAGGATTGGGGAAAATTGACCAAGGTGATCGACCAGTTGATCCCCCGTCGTCATTACGCCGTCATCCGCGAACAAATGACCGAAATCGACCAGACTTTGTCCGGATTTTTGCGCGGGCAGGCGATTGTGTGCGTTATTTTGGGCGTCGTTTACAGCGTCGGATTGGCGATGAACGGGCTGAAATACGGCGCGACGGTCGGTATCATCGCGGGCATTTTGACCATCATCCCGTATGTCGGCACCGTCTTTGGCTGGGCGACCAGCGTTATTTTGGCCTGCGTACAATTCGACGGCGATTGGCTGCGGATCAGCTTGGTTATCGCCGTGTTCGCTATCGGGCATTTCTTTGAAGCCTATGTACTGACGCCTCGTTTCGTCGGCAACCGCGTCGGGCTGCACCCTGTTTGGATTTTGTTTGCCTTGATTTCAGGCGTCAAACTGATGGGCTTTACTGGTGTTCTAATCGCCGTGCCGACCGCCGCCGTAATAGGCGTTCTAGTGCGTTTCGGCGTGCGGCAATACAAAGCCAGCGCGATCTATAAATGATTCAGCTTCCCCTGCCTTTGCCCCATGATGCGGCGATGAGCGCGGACGATTTTCTGGTCACGCCCTGTAACCGCGAGGCCGCTTCCTGGGTCGAGAAGTGGCCCGATTGGCCTTCGCATGGGCTGATCCTGACGGGACTTTCGGGCAGCGGCAAAACCCATTTGCTGAATTTATGGCTGACCAAAAGCGGAGGCAGGCTGCTGACATTGCCGAAGTTGCTCGCGGAAGATTCCGCTGCTTTAACCGCCGCAACGACCGCGATTGCCTTGGACGATGCCGACGCTTTGGCGGGCAATGCCGTGGCTGAAGAAAAGCTGTTTCACCTTTATAACCATATTAAAACAATCCAAGGCTCGCTTGTCCTAACGATGAAATGCGGAGCGGGACAAGCGGGGTTTAGGTTGCCTGATTTGCGGTCGCGCTTGCTGACCTTTCCGGCTGCTCTTTTGGGTGCCCCCGACGATACGCTTTTGGAGGCGTTGATTGTTAAGCAGTTCCGCGACAGGCAGGTTGCTCTTGATGCGGGGGTTGTGGCCTATCTCGCCCCGCGTATCCCCCGTGACGCCGCCGGCATTCGGGATTTAGTCGACCGGCTTGACCGCGCCGCCTTGGCGGAGGGGCGGAAAATCACTATCGTTTTGGCGCGAAAAGTTTTAGAGGAGAGAGATGACTAATGCTCCGACAATCCCCGTCGCGCTTGCGCTTGGCTCTAACCTCGGCGACCGCCTTGATTCCCTGCGTCAGGCGATCAAGGCTTTGGCGCCTTATGTCGAGATAACGGCGCTTTCTCCCGTTTACGAAACAGCCCCGCTTTACGTCACAGACCAGCCACCGTTTTTAAACGCTGTGGTTATCGGCATGACTAAACTGGAACCGCTGGCTCTTTTGTGGACGGCGAAGGATATTGAAAGCGAAATCGGGCGCACCCCCACCTATCGCTATGGCCCGCGCGTGATTGATATCGACATTATATTGTACGGCGACAGGATTGTGGACACGCCGGAACTGAGCATCCCCCACCGCCGTGTGGCGGAGCGCGATTTTGTGTTGCATCCTTTGAGCGATATCGCGCCTGAGTGGCGGCATCCGAAAAATGGGCAGACAGTGGCAGAGATGTGCGCGCTTTTGCCTTCTAACACCGTGATGTCTCTTGGTGCGCTTCTTTCATGAAACGCCCCTTGGTCATGGGCATCGTTAACGTGACGCCGGATTCTTTTTCCGGCGACGGACTTCTGACTCAGAACGATTATGTCGCTAGCGCCGTGGCGCAAGCCGAACGCATGGCGATGGATGGAGCGGATATTCTGGATATAGGGGGCGAAAGTTCCCGTCCGGGGTCGGTTTCCGTTCCCGCCGAAGAAGAAATCCGCCGCGTCGTTCCCGTGATCGTTGCGCTGAAAAACAAGTTCGGCACGGAGCGCCTGATCGCCGTCGATACCGTGAAGGCGGATGTCGCGGAACAGGCCTTACAAGCAGGGGCTTCAATCCTGAACGACATTACAGCGTTGACGGGCGATCCACGAATGGGCGAGGTCGCCGCGCGGCATGGAGCCACCGTTGTGTTGATGCATAATCGTGCGGCGCAGAATGCCGTCAGCCGCGACACAAAAATCGGCGGGCATTATGATGCGCCGGAATACGGGGATGTCGTTGCCGAGGTTGTCGACGCTTTGAAGGAGCGGATCGATTATGCTGTGGCTTCAGGTGTAGCGCGGGACAAGATTATTCTCGACCCGGGCATCGGGTTCGGCAAAACGCCGCAACAGAATCTCGCCCTGATTGCGCAGTCGGGGCGGCTTAAGGCTTTGGGCTTCCCCGTTCTTATCGCGCCCTCGCGCAAATCTTTTATCGGACATGTTTTGGATTTGCCCGTCGATGAAAGACTGGAAGGCACCGCCGCCAGCGTCGCTATCGCCGTGATGCTGGGCGCGGATATTGTGCGCGTGCATGACGTGAAGTTTATGGCGCGGGTCGTTGCCTTGGCGGCGGCGTTGCGGGATGCGGCATAGCCGCTTCGGTCATTAACCATCATGTTGCTTAAAGCCCCCGACTTTGCCATAACGGCGTTCGGAAAAACCTATAGACCTGTTCGGTCGTTCGCGGAGAGCAATTTTGTTCGAAGAAATGGGCGTTTTATATCGGGGCTTGGTTCTGGGGCTGGTAATTGCCGCCCCTGTCGGCCCCGTCGGGCTTTTGTGCATTCGACGCACCTTGCAAAAAGGGTTGGCTATCGGGCTGGCGACGGGCTTGGGCGCGGCTTGCGCCGACGCGCTTTTTGGCGGCATCGCCGTTTTGGGCGTGAGCGCGGTTTTGGATTTCATTCATCACTATGAATCCTCGATACGACTTATAGGCGGCATTATCGTGCTGGCCACTGCATGGCACACATGGTTCGATCACCCCAAACCGCCGGAGCCCACCGAGTTGGTAACCAAGGTTTTGCACTTGCCGCCAGAAAACACGCCGATGGGCATTGTGAGGGCGGGGTTGAGCGGCTTGGTGATTACGTTGACAAATCCCCTGACTCTGTTCGGCACGCTGGCCGTTGTGGCGACTTTCGGCGCGGTGACGAAGAAGCTGGAAGCCAATGTTTTGATCGGCGGTATTTTCTCCGGCTCGGCTTTGTGGTGGCTTATGCTGTCGGGCGGGGTGGGGCTTTTGCGTCGTCATTTCACCGAAAGCCGCATCATCGCCGTCAACCGCGTCACGGCGGTGGGTTTAGCAATTCTTGCCGGATGGGCGATTTTTAGCGGGATTCATGGCTATATGCGTTGAACCTGTTCTGCCGTAGTCTTCAAAAAAGCCAAAAAAACGTCACGGCTTGGGCATAGGGGTCATATAGACCTTTTGCGTGCCCGAAAGACCGTCACCTGCATTTACTAGATATGACCTGCCATTAATCGTAGCGATAACAAGCCCCGTTCCTGTAAGCTTAAAATTCTCATTCGCTATTTGAGGATTGTGGGCATAAGTCTTCGAATCCTTTTCCAAAGTAAATCTGGCTCTATCGTCCTCCTTTGAATCCCATAAGGCCACACCCCCAATCGTCACTCCTACTACGACAAAAATCTCTAAAATATTGCGACCAGCCGTTTTATACGGATCGAACATTATACTGTTTTCCTTTCAAAATTAGATTGCCTAGCCCCATTTTTTTAAAAAGATTAACATACAGGCCTGAAAGTAAATAGTGGATTCGCAAAAAACTCGAAAACTCAAAGAAGGTCGCGTCCTAACCCAAGAAAAAATCGATGCTTTTTGGCTGAATTGTCCTGAATTTGTCGATAAAGATTGACGAAAGCCGCTGTAACTCGTAACCCTGCGCACAGAATGAGCGTGGCGATTGTCCCTTGGAGGGGATTTGATCGTCCCCCCGTAACCCTCAAGACAACTTTTGTGAGAATATGAAGCTTCGCAACATTGCTATCATCGCCCACGTCGATCACGGAAAAACAACGCTGGTCGATCAAATGCTTAAGCAATCCGGTACCTTTCGCGAAAACCAGCAAGTCGCGGAACGGGCGATGGACAGCAACGATCTGGAACGGGAACGTGGCATTACCATTCTCGCCAAGTGCACCTCGATCATGCATGACGATCTGCGCATCAATATCGTCGACACCCCAGGGCACGCCGATTTCGGCGGCGAAGTCGAACGTATTTTGTCGATGGTGGACGGCGTTGTTTTGTTGGTCGATGCCGCCGAAGGCCCTTTGCCGCAAACCAAGTTCGTTTTGGGCAAGGCTTTGACCATCGGGTTGCGCCCTATGGTTGTGATTAACAAGATTGATCGTCCCGACGCGCGCGCGCATCAGGTTCACGACGAAATTTTCGATCTGTTCGCGGCTTTGGACGCGACGGAAGAGCAATTGGATTTCCCGACCCTTTTCGCGTCAGGCCGCAATGGCTGGGCAATCGAGAAGATGGGCGACGAACCCAAGGATTTGACTCCTTTGTTCGACCTTATCACCAACCATGTGCCACCACCAAAAGTCGATGCGACAGCGCCCTTTACGATGCTGGCAACGCTTTTGGAAGCGAACCCCTATTTGGGGCGCATGCTGACGGGGCGCGTGCAGACAGGCACGATCAAGGTGAATATGCCGGTCAAGGCTTTGACGCATGATGGCAAGCTGGTCGAGCAAGGCCGCGTGACCAAGATCATGGCGTTCCGCGGCTTGGAACGCGTCGCGGTCGAAGAAGCCAGCGCAGGAGATATCGTTGCCGTCGCCGGTTTGAGCAAGGCGACCGTTGCCGATACTTTGTGCGATTTAATTGTGGAAGCGCCGCTTCACGCACGCCCCATTGATCCGCCGACCATTGGCATGACTTTCTCGGTCAACGATTCTCCTTTGGCGGGAACCGAAGGCGACAAGGTGACCAGCCGCATGATCCGCGACCGCCTGATGCGCGAAGTCGAAACCAACGTCGCCATCCGCGTAACGGAATCGCAGGACAAGGATGCGTTCGAAGTAGCAGGACGCGGCGAATTGCAATTGGGCATTTTGATTGAAACCATGCGCCGCGAAGGCTTCGAACTTTCGATCAGCCGCCCCCGCGTGTTGTTCCAGACCATTGACGGCCAGCGTCACGAGCCCATTGAAGAAGTGGTGATCGACGTCGATGAACCTTATTCGGGCACCGTTGTTAACAAGATGTCAGAACGCAAGGCCGAGATGACCGATATGCGTCCTTCGGGCGGCGGTAAGGTTCGTTTGACCTTCTTGGCGCCTTCGCGCGGCTTGATCGGCTATTACAGCGAATTCCTGAGCGACACACGCGGAACGGGCTTGATGAACCGCTTGTTCCACAGCTATGCGCCTTACAAAGGCGCGATCTCGGCGCGACGCACAGGGGTTATTATTTCGATGGGCACAGGCGAGGCTGTTGCCTATGCGATGTGGAAGCTGGAAGAACGCGGCCCCATGATGATCGTCCCGGGCACGAAAGTATACGAAGGCATGATCGTCGGCGAACATTCCAAGAGCAACGATCTGGACGTCAACGTTATGCAGGGCAAGCAATTGACCAACATGCGCACGACATCCAAAGACGAAGCCGTTCGCTTGACTCCGCCGATTATCCTGACCTTGGAAAAGGCCATCGCCTATATTGCCGACGACGAATTGGTCGAAGTAACGCCCAAATCAATCCGTCTGCGCAAACGCTATCTCGACCCCAACATGCGCAAGCGCATGGCGAAGCAAGTTGAAGCGTAACGAGGAAGTTCCTTATATTCCAGCATGTTAATCCGATCCTTCCGCGAGACGTTTTCTCGCGGAAGGCGGAAGATACGAAGCCGTAGCGGAGAATTCGCAGAAAACACGGCTTTGATTGCACTTGGCGGCGCTTCTCTGCTAGACTGCGCTGCAACAATAAACAGATGAGATAAGATAACTGTGACCACATTTGCCGATTTAGGGCTGAGCGAAGACATCCTCAAGGCTATTCAGGATGTCGGATATACGACCCCAACCCCTATCCAAGAACAAGCCATCCCTTACGTCTTGCAAGGACGCGATCTTTTAGGTTGCGCACAAACAGGCACCGGCAAGACAGCGGGTTTCGTGCTGCCGATGCTGGAAGTTTTGGGTTCCGGCCGCGCAAGAGCGCGGATGCCTCGTTCGCTTATTCTGGAACCAACGCGGGAACTTGCGGCGCAGGTTGCGGAAAATTTTGAAAACTACGGAAAATATCACAAGCTTTCGATGGCTCTTTTGGTCGGCGGCGAGATGATGGGCGACCAGATCCGCGCCTTGGACAGCGGCGTCGATGTTTTGATCGCCACGCCCGGGCGCATGATGGATTTGTTTGATCGCGGCAAAATCATGCTGGCGGATATCAAGATTTTCGTGATCGACGAAGCCGACCGCATGCTTGATATGGGCTTTATTCCCGATGTCGAACGCATCGCAGGAATGTTGCCGCCTTTGAAGCAAACTTTGTTTTTCTCGGCAACAATGCCGCCGGAAATCCGCAAGTTGGCCGACCGATTCCTGAGCAATCCGAAAACCGTGACCGTTTCCCCGCCTTCCAGCACCGCGACCAATGTGACGCAGAAGCTGGCGGTTATGGGGCAGAACAATGATTGGCTAAAGCGCGAAACTTTGCGCCATTTGCTGAAGCGGGACGCTGTAAAAAACGCGTTTATTTTCTGCAACCGCAAGCGCGACGTTGCTTCGTTGCATAAATCTCTGGTCAAGCACGGCTTTAACGCAGGCGCGTTGCATGGCGATATGGAGCAATCCGAGCGCACGGCGACCTTGGACAAATTCCGCCGCAATGAAATCGCGCTTTTGGTGTGCAGCGATGTCGCCGCGCGCGGGCTGGACATCGACGCCGTCAGTCATGTGTTTAATTTTGATGTACCGTTCAATGCGGAAGATTATGTGCATCGCATCGGTCGCACGGCACGCGCAGGATTAAGCGGTACCGCCTATACGTTGGTGACCCCCGACGATTCCAAACAGGTCGCTGCCATCGAGCATTTGATTAAGAAAACCCTCGACCGCGAAAGCATCGAGGGTCTGGGCGAACCGCGCGAAGAAGAACGCCATCACCACCGGCACCGCAGCAACGATAAATCCCGCGACCGCCGTCATGGGCGCGACCGAAATTCAAGCCCACCACCGCGCAGCCGCGAACCGTCACCCCCGATTTCTGCGCCGCGCGCTGCACCGCAAGAAGCAGCACCCCGCGCCCAACCGCGCCCTAGGCAAGCAACAAGCGGCGACGCTTTCGACGATACGGCTTTGCCCGCCTTTCTGCGCCGCCCTCCGGCTATCGTGAAGGCCAAGGAATAAAGCAGGGTTTTTTGTGTCAGGTCTTGAGCAAGGGCGAGAAGTGAGCCCGCTCATGCTTTAATATCCCCTGAATACCGAAGATTAGCGGATTCTTGCTTCTTCTTGGCGCCAGAACGACTAAATTCTTGCTCCCAGCCGTTCCCTCTGGCAATTCTTGGGGTATGAGCTTCGGGTTTTTCTCCAAACGATTCGCGTGGAGCGCGGTATGTCTTCTGACATTGCCATGGGCTTTGCCGTGTCGCGCCGAGATACAGTCTCCCATTATGCCATTAGGGTATGTCGGGCCGGTGCCTCGCGCTACGACGGCGACGGTGCCGTCGCGGGGTTATGTCGGCCCCGCGCCACAGACTTCGGTTGTTTTGCCAATGCCGTTGGGCTATGTCGGGCCCGTTCCTCGCGCGGAAATTAACCCTGCTCCTGTTGCTAAGCCCCGCCCCGCAGTCGCCGACACGAAGACGGAACATGCCGGAGAAACGCTGATTACCGCCAAGCAAATGCATTCGGACAGTGCGACCGGCATCGTCACCGCGTCTGGCAAAGTCGAGCTGGTGCATGGCGACTATGTGCTGCATGCCGACAAGGTTTCCTATAACCAGAAAACAGGGGTGATGGCCGCCGACGGGCATGTCGCGCTTTTAACGCCGACAGGCGAAGTGGAATTCGCCGATCATCAGGAAATAACGGGCGACATGAAGCAAGCCTTTGCCCAGAATATTGGCGTCCTGTTTCCTGACAATTCGCGCATGGCGGCTAGGGTTTCTCAACGTTATGACGAGCGCTATACCGTGGCGGATCAAGCCATGTACACCGCCTGTAATGTGTGCCGCGAACATCCCGAGCAAGAGCCTTTATGGCAAATGAGAGCGGGCACAATCACGCATGATAACGTCGAGCACGAGATTTATTACCACGACGCAACCGTCGATTTCGCGGGGGTACCGATCGCCTATACGCCCTATATGTCGGCCCCCGACCCAACCGTTAAGCGTCGGCAGGGATTCTTGTCGCCCATGCCGGGAGAAACACCCAATCTCGGCGCGTTTATCAAGACGCCCTATTACGTCGACATCGCGCCGGATAAAGACATGACGCTGACGCCGACTTTTAGCTCTGTCGATAAACTCCAGCTCGACACCCAATACCGCGAGCGTTTTGATCGAGGGTCTTTGTTGCTGAACGGCTCGATGACGGAAGCTACGCTGATAGACGATACTGGCGCAGACAAGGGGAAGCAATGGCGCGGTCATTTGTTCGGCAAATTCCGGTATGATCTCGACAACACATGGCGCGCGGGAAGCGACGTGCAATATGCATCAGATAAAAGCTATTTGAGCCGCTATAATATCTCATCGCTCGATCAGACGACCAGTCGCGCTTATGCTGAGGGTTTTCAAGGTCGCAATTACGCCGTCGTCAATTCTTACTATTTTCAGGATTTGCGCGCAGGCACCGACGTTTCGGAGCCGACCGTGTTGCCTTCGGTGGCTTTTAGCGCGCTAGGCGATCCCGGAAAGACATGGGGGGGGCGATGGTCCTTTGACGGCAATACGCTTGTGACCACGCGCAACAATGCGGGACAACCCCTCGCGCAGCAAGGCCCCGATACGCGCCGTTTATCGCTGAACGCCGGATGGCAAAGGCAGCTGATTTCCAGTACGGGGCTGGAAACGACGATTTCAGGCTTAGCACGGACCGACAGTTATTGGGCCAATAACGTGGTCGCGCCAGATAACACCACCGCCTATAATCAAACCCTGTTCACGCGCCCGTTTGGTCAAGCCAACGCCGTCATGCGCTATCCGATGGGGCGCAGCGGCGACGGGTATCAGCATCTGATGGAGCCGATTGTCGCCCTGACAGCCGCGCCCACGGTGCGTACGAGCGCCAAGCAGCCGATCGAAGACAGTTTGGATGTCGAATTCGATGAAACCAACCTGTTTTCGCCCAACCGCTTTACTGGCAGCGATTTGATCGAAGGGGGAAGCCGCACCACCTATGGTCTGCGCAACGCGATCACGATGAATTCTGGCGCACGTATCGATGTTTTCGGCGGTCAAAGCTATGACTTCAGTCACAATAACGCCTTCCCTGCGATGTCGGGGCTTAACACACAAGCCTCTGATTATGTAGGACGCATCGACTTTTCCCCCGCCCCCTGGTTTGATGCCAATTATGGGTTCCGTTTGGCAGAAAAAGATCTTTCGCCGCAAAGGCAGGATGCTTTGGTGTCTTTCGGCGCGCCCGTTTTCCGCCCTTCGATACGCTATATTCAAGCCTATACAGCCAACGCGGCGACCAATTTGGTCGATCAGGTTAGGCAGATAACCTTTGGCTTGTCGTCGAATTTTGCCAAATACTGGACGTTTTCGGGATCGCATGTGCAGGCTTTCGATCCGCAACCAGGGTCGCGCAGTTCTGGCGTCGCCCTGACTTATGTCGATGAATGCTTTGCTTTCGGCGTCAATGTGTCGCGCAACAACACTGTTCGGGCCGATATCAGTTCCGGCACGTCCGTCGCCTTCCATTTTTATCTGAAAAATCTGGGAGGCCTTCACACGGATTCGGCTGGCGGCATTACCTTCCCCGCTGAGTTCCGGCAGACATCGCCTTAAAGGAAACGCAGCGCCTCGTCATAAGTTTTGACACAATCGACCCCCGCCGGAGCCGCGACTTCTTTCTGTGTCAGCCACAAGCAACGGCTTATCTTGCCGCCTTGCGCCGCCTGCATATCGCGCAGATTGTCCCCCAGAAAGGCCGATTGCGCAGGGTCGAGGTCGAGGCGGCGGATGGCTTCTAACACCATGCCTGGATTGGGCTTCCACCAGAAGCTTTCAAAGGCATAGGCGGGGATTGTGCCTTCGGGATGCTCAAAACACGCCAAAGTCAGGTCGAACGTGATCGCTTCGCGCCGGAGGACGGAGAGCATATGCGCGGTGACGCTTTGGTAGTCTTTTTCAGTATAAAGCCCGCGTGCGACGCCCGATTGGTTGGTCAGAACGGCAAGGCGATAGCCTTTATCCTGCGCGGCGCGAAGAAAGGGGAACAAGCCAGGCAGAAAGTCGAATTTCCACGCCGCGCCGACATAGCCGTAATCGGCATTGACGACGCCGTCCCTGTCCAAAAGCAAGGCGCGGTTTTTGTTCATTGTTTCTCCCCCTATTTTTGTATATATCTCGAATTCGTCTTCGACCCAACTTTTTACTGGTGTCCCCATGATGACTCGTTTTATCCGCCTGTTTGCCGTCCTTTTAGCCCTCTTGCCCGGAGTTTTTTCCATGTCCGCTTCCGCCGCGCCCGCTCTTGATCTTGAAAACACGATTTATCTCGACCTTCCCGCAGGGCGCGTCGTTATTCAACTGCGTCCCGATCTGGCACCCCATCATGTGGCGCGGATCAAGGAATTGGCGCGCAAGAGTTTTTATGACGGCCTGTCGTTCCACCGCGTTATCCCCGACTTTATGGCGCAAACGGGCGATCCGCGCGGCGACGGCACAGGCGGTTCAGGTCAAAAGCTGAAAGCCGAATTTTCACGCGAACCCCATCTGCGCGGCACAGTATCCATGGCGCGCGCATCGAACCCCGATAGCGGCGACAGCCAGTTCTTTATCTGCTTCGCGCCCGCCTCCTTCTTAGACGGTCAGTACACCGTTTGGGGACAGGTAACCTCCGGCATGGAATTCGTCGACAAGATCAAGGCCGGTTCGCAAGCCAATAACGGCACCGTTTCCGACCCCACCAAGATCCTGCATATGCGCGTCGCGGCGGATGTGAAGGGCTGAGCTTTACGGGAACAGTCTGACGCCGGAGAAATCTTCGGCGGCGATTTGCGAGCAAAACTCGAACCACGGGCAATCCGCACATGCTTGGCGGATTGCCCCCTGTGCAAAAAGCTGGCGCAAGTGATTAATGTCGTTTTTCATGAGCGCGAGCGTGTCGCCACTTTCCATCGATTTTTGAAGAACATTGGCGATGTCTTGAAGAGCGCTCTTGTCGCGGCGGTTCACGCTTTCCTGACGGCAAACCTCTGCGTGCTCACAAGCCATTGCGCCGCTTTGGTGTAGAGCGGCGCAAACATCGTCGATGCCTAAGACGATTTCAATTGTCGCACCTTTGTTGATGCGTTCGACCATGCCATCAAAATTTTTGACAAACCCCGCCGTATACCCCTCGCCGCGATAGCAAAGGATACAGAGAAAGTGGTGTCCGCGCAGTTTAACCGTAGGCATAGTGTTTTGTTTGCTGTTCGAACGAAAAATCTCTGCGTTGCGGCTGGCTGAACATCGTGAAGGCATGCACCGGATGGGGGATCTCTACGCCCTGACTGCGAAGCACGAGGAATGCGGCGGGCTTGCCGTCCCTTTCCTTAACCGTGAATCCCACATACGTCCCGCGCACGTCTTGGTCAGCTTGAGGGGAGCGCAACGTCAGCATGCCCTCGACATCAAGAAACCCCATGCGTCGCAGAACCGTGTCGAACGAAGCATCTTGCCGATACTGCCCCAAAATGTTGGCAAATTTATCCTCAAACTTCCTCATGAAATCAGGGATATCAGTATCTTTGCCTAACGCGGAAAGGCTTGTCGCACGCATGCCGTTCGACAATTCCGGCGCGACTTTCAAATTCACGCCAACGCCAAGATTAATTCTCCGCGCAACGCCCGCGTCAACATCATAAGACGGAGGAACGAGACATCCGCATATTTTCTTACCGTCCACCAACACATCATTGGGGTATTTAAGCGTAACGTCGCGGTCAGGCAAAAGATCGCGCATGATCTCGGCCACGGCGCAGGCGGCAATCATTTCCATTTCCTGCCCATATTCGTCGGGAAGAACGGCGATGCAACGGCTGAACATGGCGTTGCCGACAGCCGATGCCCATTTTCTGTCGCCGCTGCCGCGTCCCGCCGTTTGTTCCAAGGCGAGAACGGTTATTCCGTCCCTATAGTTTTGGTCGATCAGCTCACTCATCACGCGCATCGTCGAATCCACGGTCGCAAGAACGATAAAACTACCGCCTAAGCTCTGGCGCAACCGCGCGGCGTACTCCTCGCTCACGCGACGGGCTCTACATAGCGGGGGAATATCCCTTGCGGCGCGGACAAAGGAGTTCCGCTCTTCAACGCATACTTTTCCGTCAAATACGCAAAATTGCGTTCGGCGGCGGGAACGGCGAGTTGATCGAGCAAGGCATTAGCGGAATCCGGCATGAACGGCAGCAGCAAAACGCCCAAGTAACGCAGCGTTTCCGCCAGTACATACAAAACCGTTTCCATCCGCGCTATGTCCGTTTTCTTCAAAGCCCAGGGCGCTTGTTCGTCGACATAGCGGTCGGCTTGAGCAATGACGGCCCAAAGGCGGTCAAGCGCCTTATGAAAAGCTTGCACGTCCATTTCTTGCCGCACGGAAGCCAGAAGCCCCTGCGCCGAGCCTAGCAAATTCTGATCGGCTTCAGTAAACGCGCCACGCTTAGGTACGACACCGCCGCAATTTTTTGCAATCTGCGACAGGCTACGCTGCGCCAGATTACCGATGCCGTTGGCGAGGTCGCTGTTGATGCGGCGGATCATCGCGCTGCGCGAAAAGTCGCCGTCATTGCCAAACGGCACTTCGCGCATCAGGAAATAGCGAGTCTGATCAAGGCCGTAAGTCTGCAACAACTCATAAGGATCAATAACATTGCCGAGCGATTTGGAAATCTTCTGCCCTTCATTCGTCCACCAGCCATGCGCAAAGACGCGCTTGGGCGATTCCAGCCCCGCCGCCATCAGAAAGGCGGGCCAGTAAACCGCATGGAAACGAAGGATATCCTTGCCCACCATATGCACATTGGCAGGCCAATGTTTTTTATATTTCTCGGCCTGCGTGTCGGGATAGCCCAGCGCCGTAATGTAGTTAGTCAAAGCGTCGAGCCAGACATACATGACATGCTTCGGCTCATTGGGCACAGGCACGCCCCAAGTAATCGCCGTGCGAGACACAGACAAATCGCGCATGCCGGATTTGACGAAGCTTATCACTTCGTTGCGGCGCGTATGCGGCAAAATAAAATCGGGGTTTTCGTCATAGAATTTCAACAACCGGTCGCCCCAAGCGGAAAGCTTGAAGAAATAGCTTGGCTCTTCCACCCATTCGCATTCCGCGCCGGAGGGAGCGATTTTCTTGCCGCCCGTCCCTTCCGTTAATTCGTCCTCGCCGTAATAGGCTTCGTCGCGGACGGCGTACCATCCGGCATATTTGCCCAGATAAAGCTCGCCGCGCTTCAGTAAGTCGTTCCACAACGCCTGACACGACTTGATGTGCCGTTCTTCGGTCGTGCGGATGAAATCGTCATTGGAGATATTCAGCGTGTCCAGCAAACCACGGAAATTTTCTGAAACCCCATCAGTAAAGGTTTGAGGATCGACCCCAGCGCTTGCCGCCGATTTGGCGACTTTTTGCCCGTGTTCGTCGGTGCCGGATAGAAACATGACGTCATAACCGTCCAACCGTTTAAACCGAGCCAGAACATCACAGGATAGTGAGGTATAAGCATGGCCTATATGCGGCACATCGTTGACGTAATAAATGGGGGTCGTGACATAATAAGTCTTCACGCGGATATCCTCTTGGAAAAATTGCGCGGAGGAGAAACGGGGCGCAAGGCAACCCCATGAGCCTTGCGGCCCACCCCTCCCTGACCCTCCCCATAAAGGGGAGGGGATTTTCTTTATTGCTTCGTAGGGAAAGGCGCGAACGGGAACGGCTTTTCGTCTGACGAGAATGTCAGATAGCGCGTGACTTGCCCTTGATAGGTCGCAAGATTGTCGCCAAAGTCGGCGAGTCCCGCAAAAGCCGCGCCGCTAAACAATTTCGCCAAAAATTGGAACACCGAGGCGGCGAAAGTCAGCAGGATCGACAAATAAAACGCGACACCAAACACGACCAAATAGAGGAAACGCAGCCAAGTGTCTTTGTCCTTGACGTTTTTCTTCAGGTCTTCTTCGTTTAATCCGGTCATTTTTCCCTCCACATCTGAAGCGTATTTTATAGGCTTTCCTGCTTAGAAAAGCAATAAAATCAGCTTCGCGCCGCAAGGGTTCCCTTAAAGCCGAAGAAAAACAGTACCGCCGCGCTCTCCGTTTTATCGTTTTTCCTCCACGTTGCTGTCGGGAACAATGCTTTGTCTCCTCCAAAAACCTTAACTATATTTTTTTGGTTTTTATCGACATGGAACGTGTCATATAACGCTTCTGTGGCAAGAATGATTTTGAAGAAAGGGTTTTTCATGAGTATTTATAAAAGCCGTGAATTTGATTGTTTTGCTTGGGCTTTGCACGAGGCGGAGCGAGATGCCAAAGAGGCGTTCAACCAGATCAAGAAAAATGGAAAAGAGGATGATTGGTTAAAATCTTGCTGTCTCGGAGGGACGCAGGGCTTCGATTTTTGTGAGAAGAAAGTCAACCATCTTGTTGTAAGCACGGGCGGCATAGCCCAGCAACTCCGATTAAGCCAAAGCCCGGAAGATGCCGCAGCCCGAATTGATGCCTCGCTGACAAGAATAGAACAACAGGAATTTCAAAATACCGATTTTCCGGCGGATATTCTTAGTATAAAAAATACGGCGCGTCACTTTGTGCTCGCTTTTGCGGTCAGCCTTGAGGAATTGAATTCTGATTTTGCTAGCGCACTCAAGACAGCGCATCCCGTTATTGCGAAAGATATTGAAGAATGGCGCAATCAATATGCTTGCGCAAAACGTCTCTCTCTGGGAAATGCCTCAAAACATCTAGCTCCCTTCAAACACGGGCTTGGTTCGTAACCGTTGGACACAATACGGTCTAATGAAGAAAGCTCTCATCACAAGATTTATTGCCTCTTAACGGTTGAAATCAATCAAAGGAGGGCACATATTACGCCCATGCTTAACCCTTCTTGAGCGCGAGGTTGCCCTATGACCGATCCTTTCTTCCGTGCCGGCGTTTCCGGAATTGACCGCGTCACCCTTGATGTGGGTTTGCGTGCCCATATGCAACGCGTTTTCGGCTATATGAGCGGCGGGCTGGCGTTGACCGGCCTTCTGGCTTGGATCGTCGCCCATACCGCTTTGGCCCCGATCTTGTTCGGTTCGCCTTTGCGCTGGCTGGTGGCGATCGCCCCGATGGGCTTTGTCATGGTTATGAGCTTCCGCATGAATACGATCAGCCCTTCAGCCCTTAAGACCATGTTCTGGCTTTTCTGCGGGACGATGGGGCTGTCGATGGGGGCGATTTTCCTGACCTTTACCGATGCCAGCATCGCACGCGCTTTCTTTATTACCTCGGCGACCTTTGGCGCGATGAGCCTGTGGGGCTATACGACCAAGCTCGATTTGACGGGGTTCGGCTCGTTCCTCTTGATGGGCGTTTTGGGGCTGATGATCGCTTCGGTCGTTAACATTTTTATGCAGTCTTCCATGCTGCAATGGATGGTGTCGGTCGTAGGCGTGGTCATCTTTACCGGTCTGACCGCATGGGACGTGCAGCGGATCAAGCAAACTTATGCCGAATCCTATGGGCAGGAAGCCAACGACAAGATGGCGGTATTCAGCGCTTTGACGCTTTACCTGAACTTCATCAACGCGTTCCAGTTTATGCTGCAACTGACGGGCAGCCGCCGCAACTAAACGGCGGCAGCGCCCCCAAAGAAAAACCCGCCCCTGTCTCATCAACGGGCGGGTTTTTTACTGCCCCAAAATGAAGCAACAAGGGTGGCAATCCGCGCCGACATCGTATACAACGAGATCGGTTATAATGATTGTGCGAGAAAAGCCATGCCCTCCAAAATGTCCTCCCAGCATCCCCTTAACGACCTAAACTTTACGGATATTTACCTGCGGTTGGACACGGATGCCGTCGCGCATTACCGCGCGGGTTTCGGCGGCGCGATAGCCTTGCCGGATGCCGATTTGCCGGAGGCATATTTCGACGATGCCAACGCCCTGACCTGTTATCTGCGCGAGAATTTTTCGAACGACGAAGCTGCGATTGATTATAATGGCATGCGCATGCGCGCGACGCGGCTGGAAACGTCCCGAGGCGAAACATGGGCGGCTTTGCGCCGCCTGCCCCATCGTCCGCCGCCGCTCGAACGGCTCGGCTTCATTCCCCAATTGACGCCTCTTTTGGAAGGTCTGGGACGACGCAGCGGATTGATCCTTGTCTGCGGTGCGTCGGGTCAGGGCAAAACCACCACCATTTCCTCGCTTTTATCTCGCTATCTGGAAACCTATGGCGGCATAGGCTTTACGCTTGAAGATCCCGTCGAATACGACTCGGAAGGCCGCTGCGGCGAGAACGGCTATTGCTATCAAACCGAAATCCGGCAGGAAGAGGACTGGAGCTTGATGCTGAAACGCGCACTGCGTTGGCATCCGCGTTATATCACCGTCGGCGAAATCCGCACGCCCGACGCCGCCAGCCAAGTCCTTCGTGCAGCAACTTCCGGACATACCGTTTTGGCGACGATGCATGCGGGCAGCATGGAAGAAGCGTTGGAAGGCTTACTGCAATTGGCAGAACAGGATGACACAGGCGCACGCGCGCCTCTGCTTCTGGCGGCAGGATTGACCTGCGTGCTTTATCAGGCGTTCTTGCCCTCGGGCCTGTATGCGCAATTTATGGTGACGGAGGCCGACAACCCTGGCTCTCCCGTTCGCGCCTTGATCCGCGACCGCCGCATTGGTCAAACAAGAACGCTCGCCGATCAGCAAATGGCAAGACTGCTTCAAAATGGGCGGATAACCTAGGCGCACAGGCCCCGTTTCGGCCAAGGATTGCCTCCTCCAAGGAAAAGACCATAAAGGCCAAAGGGTTATATAACGTATTGCTTGACTTGGAGGCTTCAGTTTGGCACCTTTTAGCTTCGATCCGCGTTTTTTCCTTTCGTGTCTGAGGGCTATTCCATGACAAAATCCGACCTGATTTTGCGCCTTGCCGAAAAATATCCACATCTTTTGCAGCGGGATATTGAACGCATCGTCAATACAGTTTTCGATGAAATATCGAATGCTTTGGCGCGCAACAGCCGCGTTGAGCTGCGCGGTTTCGGCGCATTTTCTGTTAAGCAACGCGAGGCGCGCCAAGGGCGCAACCCGCGCACCGGCGCTACCGTTTCTGTCGCCGAAAAATTCGTGCCCTTCTTTAAAACAGGCAAACAACTCCGCGACCGCCTGAACGGTATCGAAGGCACGAGCGATTAAGGGAATTTCCCGACCGCTAATCCCGATGATACGGGTGACCAGCGATAATTTGCTTGGCGCGGTAAATTTGTTCCAACAGCATCACGCGCACCAAACGATGCGGCCATGTTAGCCGCCCGAAGCCCAGCGTGAAATTCGCCCGTGCGCGTATTTCATCGACAACGCCATCCGCGCCGCCGATGATGAAAACAAGATCGTTTATTCCTTGATCCTGCCACGATGAGAATTTGGCGGCGAAATCGCGGCTGGAAATATCCTTGCCGCGTTCATCCAGCAAAACGACAAAGCTTTTCGCCGGTATCGCTTTTAGCAAAAGCTGCGCCTCTACCTTCTGCGTTTCGGCGGGGGGCAGCGATTTCGGGGCGGCGAATTCATGCACCGCCACCGAAGCGCCGAGACGTTTTTGATATTCCGCGCCCCATTCGGCCTCGACGCCGCGCGCTTTGCCGATAGCGAGGACGGTTATTTTCATTATTTCGCGGGCTTGCCGTTCCAAAGAGAATCGAGATCGTAATAACGACGCACTTCGGGGCGGAACAAATGAATGATGATGTCGCCCACATCGACGAGCACCCAATTGGCATCTTGCTGTCCCTCGATGCGAACTTGCCGCGCACCAAGCTTAAAGAAAGCGTCGCGCAAATGGTCGGCAATGGCGGTAACCTGACGCCCTGCCCGACCCGAGGCAATGATCAGATAATCCGCAAGGCTGCTGCGCCCCGCCAAAGGAACAGTGATAATTTCTTCCGCCTGACGTTCGTCCAAAACCTTCAGCGCCGCTTCCAATAATTGTTCAGGCAAACCTTGGGGTTTTGGTGCGGCTTTAATTTTCGACGCAGGTTTTTTGGTCGCAGTTTTTTTCACGACTGTTTTTTTGACAACGACTTTTTTAACAACCGCTTTCTTCACGACCGTCTTTTTCGCTGCGACTTTCTTTGCCGCCGGTTTTTTGGCGGCTGTTTTTTTCACCGCTGCCTTAACGGGCTTTTTCGCTTTCGCCGCCGGTTTTTTCGTTAGTTTTGCCACGAGGGAGTATCCTTCCTGATTTTCGTTGCCGATGTATAGTTTAGCTTATTGTCCAGAATAACCCATGCTGGCAAGAGGTTCTGCGGGGTTCGCGCCACTTTCTTGGCTTGGGGTGCCGGATTCCATGCCTGATTGAACCTTATCGCCGCACATCCCAGCCCTTGCCCCGCAGGGTAAGAGGGGCGGCGGAAGACGGCAACCGGCACAAGCCTGAAAATCTCCTGCCAGTCTTTCCAACGCTGAATTTGCTGCAAATTATCCGCCCCCATTAGCCAAACAAAGCGCGTGTTGGGGAAGCGGCGAGTCAATAAACGCAAAGTATGCGCAGTATAACGGGTGCCCAAATCGATTTCTATCGAGGTCACCGCCAAACGCGGATGCGCGGCAAAATCTTTAGCACGGCCTATGCGCCGATCCAGCGCCGCCATATTTTTCGTTGTCTTTAAGGGATTCTGCGGACTGACCAGCCACCAGATTTGATCAAGCCCCAGTTGCTTCAGTGCATAAAGGCTCATCGCCCGATGCCCGTCATGCGCAGGATTGAACGATCCGCCCAAAAGCCCGATGGTCATCCCTGAAAAAGACGTTCCGTTGCGCAGATGCGGCTTCATCATTTTGCGCCGCCTTTGGCAAGCGGATGATGTTCCGCCACCGTGCGCGACAGGCGGTCGCTTGCCACATGGGTATATACCTGAGTCGTGGCGATATCGGCATGCCCCAGCATGGTTTGCACGCTACGCAAATCCGCCCCATGTTCAATCAGATGCGTCGCAAAAGCGTGGCGCACGACATGGGGACTAAGCCGTTTGGGGTCAAGTTTGGCGGCAAGCGCCAGTTGTTTGAGAAGCTGAAAAAGCCTTTGCCGCGTTATCGGGGCATCTGGGCGCACAGGCGAAGGGAACAAATAGGGAGAACTTTTTCCTCCCCCTCCCCTTGAGGGAGGGGGTAGGGAGTGGAGGCGCGACGCTTGGGGCGATGCCGACGTTTTCTTCCCCCCCCCACGCTTGCTGCTTTCCATTTCTTTTTTGCGCACTGGCAGCCATTCCCGCACCGCCTTTAAAGCCGGTTCGCCCAACGGCACGACGCGCTCTTTGTCACCTTTGCCTCTAACCAGAACCAAGGCGCGGTCAAATTGGATGGCGGAGACAGGAAGGCTGACCAATTCCGTCACACGCAATCCCGCCGCGTAAAGAAGCTCAAGCATCACGCGTAGACGCAAGCCTTCATCGCCAGGGTATTGCGCAACGGTTTCTATCAACCGCCCAACTTCCTTTTCGGTGAGATATTTCGGCAAAGACCGCCCTAATTTAGGCGCATCAATCGAGCGCGTCGGGTCTTCTTTGCGGTGTTTTTCTGAACACAGGAAACGGTAGAATTGACGCAAGGCCGACAGACGCCGCGCCTGAGTCCGCGCCGCGCTTTTGCCCAGAGATCGGAAATAGGCGCGAAGATCGTCCTCATTCGCATCCACAAGATCGACCTTCTTGCGCGCCAAAAACATCGCCGCATCCCCCAAATCCCGCGCATAGGCGGCGCGTGTGTTGGCAGCGGCATTGCGCTCGGCCATCATCATATCAAGAAACGCAGGAATCAGTCCATGAAAACGCATTTCAGAAGAAGGGCTCTTCGGCATTAATTCGCCTTAGCCAACAAAGCGACGGTCTGACGGGCGAACACCGCCGCTTCGCTGGTGAATCCGGCTCGCCGCAACGCATGGGTAATGCCCAGCGCGGCAGGCAGGGAAATATCGTCGTCGCCCGCCAAAACCGCAGCTAACAAAACCGTTTCGGCGCGTTTGTTGGCGGCGGACGCCGCCTGCATTCTTTCAAGAAGATGGGGGGACAGGGCAAATTTTTTGTCGTTAGGTGGAGCGACGATCACTTTATCCCAAGCCGTATCGGGAACTTTAAGCCCTGCCGCATCAAGCAAAAGCAAAGTCGGGATTACGACATCGCGCAGTGTCTGCGCATCAACGTTTTTTGTCGCTGCATCAAGCCATTTTTCAAAATCAGCGGCATAGGTGCTTTCGGCTTCCAGCCCCGCCAAAGCGAATTGGGGCCACAGGGATTGCATATCCTCGGCATTGCCGCCGCCCTGCGCCAAGCGATACCATCCCAAGGCCGTTTCGCCCTTGCCCGCCAGCATATAAAGGCGCGCAAGGGTTGCGGCATTGGAGGCCTGCGTAGGATCGGCCTCTCTATCGCCCAGCATGGAGGTGACAATGCCGCCTGCGCCGTTTAGGAAAGTGGGGGGAGCGGATTGCGCAAATTTGACGGCGTAGGCGATTTTCTTGCCCTGATTTTGCTCAGCTTCCGCAGCGCGGAAAAGGAGCGCCCGCAAACGCAGGCCGGATTCGCTTGAAGTTAGAGGTGCCGCCAAAGCGTCGGCGGTAAAAACGGTGGCGCGATAAACATCGGCTAAATCAGCGGCACTTATCATACCGCGCTGCGCTGCGCGTTCAGCAAGAGACAATTGCGCGACATCTTGCTGCGCGGGAAGGCGGAGCAAAGCGGAGGCATAAGAATAATCCGCACGCGCATAGAGAGTTCCTGGCAAAGGCAAATTCGCCAGCTGCAATAGGGCCAAAGTCGGGGGCGTTAAGGGAGTCAGTTGGAAAGGCAGGGTTTTCCCGCTGCCTAAGATATTTTTGTCAGCGATGCCGAGGAACACGCTATCGCGGTTGCTTTGAGAACGGAAAACGTCCAAGGCCACTTGCGCCGCCTGCGTATCCTTGGCGCGAAGGCGACACACGATCAGGACTTTCTGCCAATCGGCGCCAACGCGCGTTTTTGCCAAATCGGGAGCTTTGGCGCAGAAATCTTCGCCAGCATCGATTAACGCGCTTTCCGCGACAAGATGAAAGGTTATGCTATCGATCAACTTGGCGTCGGCATGTTGAACCAAGGACCATGCCCCCGCCGTATCCCCGAAAAGCACTAATTTTTCTGCGCGCGCCGAAGTCAGGCTTTGCGCGAATTCCGCCTCGCCTTCAGGCGGCACAGCAGCGGTCGTCAGCAAACGGCGCGTCAGAGCATTAAGGATCGGCGAACGTGTCGGGGCAATCAGCGCCAGCAAATGTTCCGCCATCCTGTGCGACGAGCCTCTCCACATATCGGCGCCCAGCCCATCCGCGTTCGGCAGGCCTATGGATTCGGGACTGATATTGGGCAGAAAAGCCGCAGCAACAGGCTGGAAAGAAATTTCGGCGGGTTTCGCGGGAGCAAAAGAGGATGCAGGAGGGGGCGCGCCCACCGCAGGCGGAGGCAGGACGGATTCAGGCTGCGCCGCTGCCAGTCCCGAAAATACGGGATCAGACAAAGGAACGGTGCCGGCAGGCAAAAAACTTGCGCCGCGCGCGGGAGCATCAGTTGAATTTTGGGCGAAAGCAGGAAGCGCCAATCCGACGAGGATAAGCGAAGTAAGGATCGGTCTAGCGAGGAATCCGCTCATCAGGTATAGCCAGTTCCGTCTTTTGCGTAGGCGGCATGACGCGGGCGTTTGATAACCACAAAGCCCCGCCCGCTACAACTAATAGCAAGACACCCACGATAACGGCAACAAGGGATTGTGAATTCACTATTCGACTCCTGCTTCTCTAGGATATAGTTAAGGGTATGCGTTGGCAGAGGCCACGGATATCACCGGTTTAAAGCATCAACGCCGCAAACCGTCGATGTATTAGTTTTGACAGCGAATTATGGCATGAACAAGTCAATTTCCGAAAATTTTTCTTTAACGCGCCCCGTCGTTCTGATCGGCATGATGGGAGCGGGGAAAACCAGCGTGGGACGCGCCTTGGCGGAACTTTTCGCGGTGCCGTTTTTTGATTCCGACACGGAAATTGAAGCGGCGGCGCGGTGCAGTGTCGCGCAGATCTTCGCCGATTATGGCGAGCCCGAATTCCGCCGCATGGAACGCCTGGTTATCGCCCGTCTTTTGACAAGCGGCGCGTGCGTCTTGTCTCTGGGTGGCGGGGCGTTTATGGACGATCAGACGCGCGAACGCATTAAAAAAGAGGCTTTTTCCGTATGGATCAACGTTGATCGGAACATTCTTTTAGAACGCGTCTTGCGCCGCGACACCCGCCCGATGCTGCGCGGCGGCGACCCGCAGGAAAAACTGGCGAAAATTCTGTCCGAACGCGAACCCGTGTATGCCGAGGCCGATATCATCGTCACCTGCGACGACCGCCCCGTATTCCACAACGCCAGACAGATCAGGGATGCGATACAAGCCGCGCCAGCGTTTCAAACTGCGTAAGCGACAGGGTTTCGGCGCGTAGGGTCGGGTCAATACCAGCACGAAGCAATAATTCTTCCCCCCCCAACGGCTTCAGGCTCGAACGCAGCATTTTGCGGCGTTGCCCAAAGGCAAAGGCGGTGACTTTTTCCATGACAGCAAAATCGACATCCTTGGGACGGTCGGGGCGCGGAGTTAGATGCGCGACGGCGGAATCGACTTTGGGCGGCGGGGTGAAAGCGGCGGCAGGAACATCCAGAACGCGCTGCACGGTGCAGCAAAATTGCGCGATAATCGACAAACGCCCATAGGCCTTGCTGCCCGGAACAGCACAAAGACGGTCGACGACTTCGGATTGGAACATCAAGGTCAGGCTTTGATAGGCATTGATTTCCCTGAGCCAGCCCAGCAGCAATTCCGTACCAATATTATAAGGCAGATTAGCAACAATCGCGCGGGGGGCAGAGGCCAAAGACGCCAGATCTGTTTTTATGGCATCCCCCGCGATAATCTGGAGTTTTCCCTGCGACGCCACGACGAGGTCTTCCAGCGCCGCGACACAGCGCGGATCTTTTTCTACCGCAATGACGCGAGCAGCGCTCGATTCCACCAAAGCGCGGGTCAACCCCCCGGGCCCCGAGCCGATTTCGAAAACAGCGCAGCCCGATAAATCGCCCGCAGCTTCGGCAATGCAGCGTGTCAGGTTCAAATCACACAAAAAATGCTGCCCTAATGATTTACGCGTCCGCAAATCATAACGGGCGATAACGTCGCGCAAAGGGGGCAGATAAGACAGGTCGGGCATAAGAGGGAACTTTCAGAGTGCAATGCAGTTTTTTATACATCCATCGGAGGGTGCAGGATTGTCGCAAGAGAACCCTTTGTTCCGCGACGGCAATCTTTTGCGCCCTTCCTTATGGACTCCTTGATAGTATTGTGTAAATTCATATAGTTCGTCTGCTTGAAAACCCGAAACAATTTTTCGCCGCCGCGCTGCAATAACCTAAGCCTATCACTATGACGCGGTCTGGAATTGTCTCGGGTTTTCAAGTTGGCGGAGTATACACGTAATTACCTTTTCGTGTCATGGCTGCACTCAAAAACAGATCACATCTTCACATCTTCATTGGTATCCCCGTTGTACTTATCATTCTGGGGGCCTTTGCCGTGTCCGCCGGAGCGGTCGTTGAGAATTTGCGCTTTGTCAGAGCAACCTCCCAGCTTTTAGGACTTGTCGATTCTGTGCGCTCGTTTGCCGGACAACAAAGAACGCTTATTTTCAATTCCGGCGAAGACATTTTAGCCGATATGACGCGGCTGGGGCAAACGCCGCCGCCCCTCGCCCGCACAAACCCTTGGGGAGGAGACATACGCACGATCGCTATTGCCAATATGGCGATGCGTATTGAAAGCTACCTTCCTTCCCAGGATTGCCGTCGGCTCGCTCAATATTTTCTGGGCAGGCAGCCCGCTGAACTGGGTCTTCTTTCGGCAGACGCCCAGTCGGACATAGATACATCATGGTCCGCCATTTATCCGCCCCCTGCCATAGGCGCGGATTCCGCCGCCGAAACGGCCTGCGGCAAGACCAGCTTTTCACGGCTGGCGCTTGTTTTTAGAATAAGATAAGGCGTTAACCTCGAAATATGGCCAAGAAATCGCGTTCTTTTCATGTCGCCGACTATGGGTTGATTTTTAACGTTTTTTCACTACTAATGGGTAGTATCCGCATCTTGAACATGCGACAATCAGTTGTCATTCACTCCCGTTGAGGGGATTTGCCGTGCGCCACGCCTATTACGAAGCCGTTCAATTGGTCGAACGAGTCCACCGCCACTTTCTCGAAGTCGTCAAAACCGACCTCGACCGCGCTGGCATTCAGGATATCAACAACATTCAGGCGCTGATCCTTCACAATATCGGCACCGACGAAATGACGGTCGGCGAATTGACCGCACGGGGTTATTATCTGGGTTCGAACGTTTCTTATAACGTCAAGAAAATGGTCGAAAACCAGTATTTGATGCAGGAGCGCTCGCCGCATGATCGCCGTTCGGTGCGGATCAAATTGTCGCCCAAGGGCTTGGCTTTGCACAAAAGCATCGGCGAAAGCCTTGAACGTCAGGCGGCTGCTTTAGGCAATGCCAAAATTGCGCCCGAAGAGCTGACCCAAGCCAGCGAGGTTCTACGCAAGCTGGAACGCTTCTGGACGGGAATGATCAATTATGCCGGAGGCTAGCGCCGTCCGTAGTTTCCAGGATTCCGTCTTGGGGGAATCCCTTTCCATCTCTCAGATCACGCTGGCGCATTTTCGCAATTACGATGCCCTGCGTTTACAAGTCGGCGGAGCGCCCGTTGTTCTGACTGGCACGAATGGCAGCGGTAAAACCAATCTTGTGGAAGCGATCAGCCTTTTGGTGCCCGGACGAGGCTTGCGCCGCAGCGCCTTGTCCGATTTGCAAAATCGCACGACGACGGAACCTTGGGCGGTGGCCATTGAGTTGCGCACGGAAGTCGGCGCTTTGCGCATCGGCACAGGCCGCGATCCTGCCGCCGAGGAAACGGAAAGCGAACGCCGTTTAGTGCATATCGACGGCAAACCGGCTCGAAGCCAAAATATCTTAGCCGAGCATATCGCCATGGCGTGGATTACGCCCGATATGGATCGCTTGCTTGCGGAAGGGGCATCGACGCGCCGCAAATTCCTTGATCGCCTTGTCTACAGCTTTGACCCCGCGCATGGAGGCCGCGTGCAGCGTTATGAAAAAGCGATGCGCGAAAGATTGCGTTTGTTGCGCGAAGGCGGAATCGATTCCGTCTGGTTGTCAGCGTTAGAAAACGAAATGGCGCAAACCGCCGTGGCGATTGCCGCCGCACGGCGTCATATGATCGAACGTTTGCGCAGCGCGATTGCCGAAGGCGGCGATGTTTTCCCCCGTGCCGAGATCGAAGTGCGCGGCGCGGCGGAAGATATGCTGAAAGACAAACCCGCTTTACTGGTCGAAGACGCGTTGCGCGAAGCCTTTGCCCGCTGCCGCAGTTCAGACGCCGCCCACGGCACCTGCGCCACAGGCGCGCATCGCAGCGACTTGCGCGTCGTTCACCGCGCCAAAAATTGCCCCGCCGATCTTTGCTCGACGGGCGAACAAAAATCGTTGCTTATCGCCTTAATGCTGGCCTATGTGCGGCTTCTAACGGAACAAAGGCGCGTGACGCCTTTGTTTTTGCTGGACGATATCGCGGCGCATCTGGACGATTTTCGCCGCGCCTCTTTGTTCGACGAAATCCGCGCCCTTGGCGCACAAGCGTGGTTTACCGGCACCGACCGCGAATCTTTTGCGCATCTCGCACCTCACGCGCAAATGTTTCAAGTTGAAAACGGCGCGATTGTTTAACGCGTCTTGCTCCGATACGAACATAAATCGCGCACAGGGCATTCGGGACAAAGAGGAACCCGTGCCTTGCAAACATACCGTCCATGCAAGATCAACCAATGATGCGCGTGACGCATATATTTTTTTGGAATAACGCGCAAAAGTTTTTCTTCAATTTGTTCCGGCGTTTTCCCCTGCGCCAACCCTGTGCGATTGGCGACGCGGAAGACATGGGTATCAACCGCCAAAGTCGGTTGACCAAAAACCACATTCAAAACAACATTCGCCGTCTTGCGCCCCACACCCGGAAGGCTTTGCAACTCCTCACGCGTGGACGGAACTTTGCCGCTGAATTTCTCCACAAGAATATGCGATAGCGCGACGATGTTTTTAGCCTTAGCGTTAAACAAGCCGATTGTTTTAACGTAGCTTTTAAGCCCCTCCTCGCCCAACATCACCATCGCTTGTGGCGTTTTGACTTTCTTGAATAAAGCAGTTGTAGCTTTGTTCACGCCGACATCCGTCGCCTGCGCCGACAAAACCACGGCGACCAGAAGCGTGTAGGCGTTAAGATAATTCAGCTCTGTTTTCGGCGCAGGATCAGCGGCGGCAAGACGACGGAAAAACTCATCGACATTCGCAGACTTCATGCCGACACTTCCGCCCCCATACAGCGTTGATAAAGTTCACCCACGGCAGCGCGTTCGGATTCATCGCATTTATTGAGGAAGCTGAGCCGGAAAGCCGCCGCAAGATCGCCGAAAATTTCCGTGTTTTCTGCCCATGTAATCACCGTACGCGGCGACATGACTGTGGAAATATCGCCTTGCATAAAGCTTTGCCGCGTGAGATTGGCAAGCGCGACCATACCGCGTAGCGCCTCCTTTTTATCGGACACGGCGAAGGACGGAACCTTGGCGGCGACAATCGCCTCTTCTTCCTCGGCGGGAAGATAATTCAGCGTCGCCACGATATTCCACCGATCAAGCTGCCCCTGATTGAGCGCGTGTGTTCCGTGATAAAGCCCCGTGGTGTCCCCAAGGCCGATAGTATTAGCGGTAGCGAACAGCCGGAATCCGGCATGCGGCTGAATAACGCGGTTTTGATCGAGCAGAGTCAGCTTCCCTTCGACTTCCAATACGCGCTGGATAACAAACATCACATCGGGGCGGCCTGCGTCATATTCATCGAACACCAAAGCGCAAGCGCGTTGCAACGCCCAAGGCAACATGCCCTCGTGATATTCCGTAATCTGCTTGCCGTCTTTCAAAACGATGGCGTCTTTGCCGATCAAATCGATGCGGCTGATATGACTGTCCAGATTGACGCGAATGCAAGGCCAGTTGAGCCGCGCCGCGACCTGTTCGATATGCGTCGATTTCCCCGTGCCATGATACCCCTGAAGCAAAACCCGCCGATTAAAGGCGAACCCCGCCAAGATCGCCAACGTCGTGTCAGGATCAAAGCGATACGCCTTGTCGATTTCCGGCACATGCTCCGAAGCTTGCGAAAAAGCCGGAACCTGCCAATCGCATTCAATCTCAAAAACATCCCGCACCGAGAGCTTGATGTCGGGCATGTCGAATTCAGAAGCCCTCGATTTCTCAGATGTCGCCATAAAGCCCCACACTTTCCGTTTATCGTCATACCGGCGAAAGCCGGTATCCAGATTGAAATCTATATCCCAAAGGTGACGTTATTTAGATTCCTCCCATTACGAGAGGCCCACCCTATCGCCGTTGAAGAAAAAGTTTTCAATCTGGATACCGGCTTTCGCCGGTATGACGCTCTTGTTTGTTGGGGCGCCCTAACAAATTACGCCAACTTCTTCTTCAACAACTCATTCAACATCGCCGGATTGGCCTTGCCGCCTGTTGTTTTCATCACCTGCCCGACGAAGAAGCCAAACAGCTTATCCTTGCCGGATTTGTATTCGGCGACTTTATCAGCATTGGCGGCGAGAATAGCGTCAATGGCCTGTTCAATAGCCACGGTATCCGTTACCTGCTTCAACCCTTTTTCTTCGACAATCTGCGCAGCGGCTTTGCCGGATTCCAGCATTTCTTCAAACACTTCCTTGGCAATACGACCTGAGATGGTTTGATCGCTGATAAGTCCGACCAATTCGCCCAAAGCCTCGGCGGAAACGGGGCTGTTTTCGACCGTCTTGCCCAGTTTGTTCAACGCGCCGAATAATTCGACCGTCACCCAATTCGCGGCAAGCTTGCCGTCACGACCCTTGGCAACTTTTTCAAAGTAATCCGCCGATGGTTTTTCCGCAACCAACACCGAAGCGTCATAAGGCTTCAAGCCGTAATCGCTAATAAACCGCGCCTTCTTTTCGTCCGGCAATTCCGGCAATGTCGCCTTGATGCTTTCCACAAAAGCGGGGTCGAGGACAAGCGGCAACAAATCGGGGTCGGGGAAATAGCGGTAATCATGCGCGTCTTCTTTCGACCGCATGCTGCGCGTGATGCCTTTGCTGGTATCCCACAGCCGCGTTTCCTGCACGATCTTGCCGCCGGATTCCAAAACTTCGACCTGACGCACAGATTCGTATTCGATGGCCTGTTGCACAAAACGGATCGAATTGACGTTCTTGATCTCGCAACGCGTGCCCAGCACAGGATCGCCCACGCGGCGCATTGACAAATTCACATCGCAACGCATGGAGCCTTCTTCCATATTCCCGTCGCAAGTGCCCAAGTAACGCAAAATGGCGCGAAGTTTCTTAAGATACGCGCCCGCTTCTTCCCCCGACCGCATATCGGGTTCGGAAACGATTTCCATTAAAGCAACGCCAGAGCGATTCAAATCCACAAACGTTTCGTTCGGGCTTTGGTCATGCATGCTTTTACCCGCATCTTGTTCCAGATGCAGACGCGTAATGCCGACCGTGCGCGAGGAGCCATCCGCCAGATCGAGCAAAATCTCGCCCTTGCCGACAATCGGCTGCGTGAACTGGCTGATCTGATAGCCCGCAGGCAAATCGGCGTAGAAATAATTCTTGCGATCAAAGACGGAGGTCAGATTGATCTGCGCCTTAAGCCCCAACCCCGTACGCACCGCTTGTTCGACGCATTTTTCGTTGATGACGGGCAGCATGCCCGGAAAAGCCGCGTCGACCAAACTGACTTGCGCGTTGGGCGCAGCTCCGAAAACAGCGGAAGCGCCCGAAAAAAGTTTGGAATGGGAAATGACCTGCGCATGGACTTCCAGCCCAATCACCATTTCCCATTCGCCGGTCGTGCCTTGAATAATGCTCATTGTCTTATGCCGTAAAAGGAGGTTTGTGAGTAAACTTTGCCGCTTTTTCAAGGGCCGAAGCTGCCGTGAAAAGTGTTTCTTCGTCGAAAGCGCGACCGATCAACTGCATGCCCATGGGCAAACCATTCTGCGCCAGTCCTACTGGAAGGCAGATACCAGGCAAGCCCGCCAGATTCAGCGTGACCGTAAAAACGTCTTCCAGATACATCTGCAACGGATCATCTTGCTTTTCGCCAATCGCAAAGGCCGTCCCCGGGGAAGCGGGAGTCAGAATGACATCGCACTTCTTAAACGCTTCGACAAAGTCGTTGCGGATCAAACGCCGCACGCGCTGAGCCTTGCGGTAATAGGCATCGTAGTATCCGGCAGACAACACATAAGTGCCGATCAAAATCCGGCGCCGTACTTCTTTGCCAAACCCCGCGAAGCGGGTCGAGGCATACATATCGTCCAGATTTTCTCCTGCGACACGCAAGCCAAAACGCACGCCGTCATACCGCGCCAGATTCGATGAAGCTTCGGCAGGCGCGATGATATAATAAACAGGCAAAGCGTATTTGGTATGCGGCAGGCTAATATCGACCACTTCCGCTCCTGCCTCGCGCAGCATCTCGGCGCTTTTGTGCCACAGGGCGTCCACTTCAGGATTAATCCCGTCGATGCGGTATTCGCGTGGCAGGCCAACTTTCAACCCCTTGATCGACTTGCCCAACGCCGCAACATAATCGGGCACAGGCACATCGACAGAGGTCGAATCTTTTTCGTCAAACCCCGCCATCACGCGCAACATCAAAGCGGCATCCGCCACATCGCGCGTCATAGGCCCAGCCTGATCAAGCGACGAAGCGAAAGCGATAATGCCCCAGCGCGAACAACGCCCATAAGTCGGCTTGATCCCGACAATGCCAGTAACCGAGGCAGGCTGGCGGATCGAACCGCCCGTATCCGTTCCCGTCGCGCCCATAGCAATCCGCGCCGCGACCGAAGCCGCCGAACCGCTGCTCGACCCGCCGGGCACAAGCTTGCGTGCGGCATTGGCCGGATCGCTGCCTGACCACGGGCTGATGGTGGGATTGAACGCGCTGGTCACGCCGCCGGAACCCATGGCGAATTCGTCCAGATTGACCTTGCCCAACATCACGCTTCCCGCATCGAAGAGTTTTTGCGAGACGGTTGATTCATAAGTCGGCACGAAATTGCCAAGAATTTTGCTGGCGGCTGTCGTGCGCACGCCTTTAGTGCAATACAAATCCTTGATTGCCAGAGGAATGCCGTCTAATGCGCCCGCCTTGCCGCTTGCGCGCCGCGCATCGGATTCTTGCGCTTGGCGGCGCGCGCCATCCGGTGTTTCGGTGATGAATATGTTCAATCCCCGTGCTTTTTCCACAGCGGAGATATGCGCTTCTGTCAATTCTGCTGCGCTGAACTTTTTATCGTTCAATCCGTGCAGAGCCTCGGTAATCGTCAGATCGGTAAGCTTGGTCATTATTCGACAACTTTCGGAACGGTAAAGAAATCAGCGGTACTGGCAGGTGCGTTGGCAAGAATGTCTTCAGATCTATCCCCGTCATTCACCACATCGGCGCGAGCACGCAGCGAGGTATCGTTGACGCTGGCCAAAGGCTCGACGCCGGAGACATCGACTTCGTTCAATTGCTCGACCCAGTTCAGGATATTGTTCAATTCCCCCGCGACATGGATTTGCTCTTCAGCAGGAATTTTCAAGCGCGCGAGATGGGCGATTTTAGCGACGATTTTTTGATCTATGGTCATAGGCTTCTTTCGGAACTTTGCTTTGCTGAAAGAGTGGAAACACTTTATACTACGTCAACGCGAAAACTCTCAATATCTCTTGGCTGCAGCGGGTTGATCGACTTTAGTTCTCTGTACCTTGCGGCGAAGAATTTTTAGGTTTTCAAGAAAACGTGTCTATCACTATCATCCAACATGATCATTCGCAACCTGTCAGAAATTCCCGCGCTTTTGCACAAAAACCAATGCCTGCTGGGGCTCGATTACGGCAGCAAGGTTATAGGCGTCGCCGTGTCCGACCCCAATTTACGCATTGCTTCACCGATAGGCGCTATCACACGTAAAAAATTTCCCCTCGACGCAGCAGCGCTTGTGGCCCTGCTTCGAGACAGGGAAATCGGCGGATTTGTTGTCGGTTTGCCTAAAAATATGGACGGCACCGAGGGCGCGACAGCGCAGGCAGCGCGCGCTTTTATCCGCAATTTATCGCAAAAGAATGTTTTGCCTGATCCCGATCTTCCCGTTGTGTTCTGGGACGAAAGACTTTCGACAGCAGCCGTCGAAAGATTCTTGATTTCCGACGATATGAGCCGTAAACGGCGCGACGCCGTGGTCGATAAAATGGCGGCGGCTTATATTCTGCAGGGTGCGCTAGACGCCATTCAGCATAAAATCGCTGAAGATCGTTTCGCAAGCGAGACATAAAAACAACATAATTAACCAAATACTTATTGATCTAGTTGCGCGCGTGTGTTTGCATGCAACCTATGGGTGCATTCGTTCCGTATGCACCGCCGCGTAACTTCATGGGGCCTCTCATATGTTTAATGTTGAAAAGCTTAGTCCTGGAGAAGATAAAGCCTACACGCGCAGCACCTTAGTCAGCCGAAACGTCGTCGTTTCCGGCCGCCGCACCAGCATTCGGCTTGAGCCGGAAATGTGGGATGGCTTACGCGAAATCTGTTTGCGTGAACGAGCTAACATTCATCAAATATGTACGACTGTATCGCTGCAAAAACTGGAAGATACATCCCTGACGGCGGCGATCCGCGTTTTTGTTATGCGTTATTTCCGCCTTGCCGCAACCGAAGCAGGACACAGCAACGCGGGTCATGGCTATGGTCTTACGTTGGGGCTTAGCATGAACGGCAACGCGAACTACAACAGACGTCCAGCGGAAGCTCTGACGAAAACAAGCTTTTCCTAACAATTTCAAACAATCCATCGAAGGGACGCCTGCTGGCAAAGTTGGCGTCCTTTTTTTGTTTTTTTTCGACAAACGAGAACACGCTTCTTATCGGCACAGCAAAGTTTGGCTTTGTTCAAAAGAAGGCAGAACTCCACAATTCCGCCATAATTCATAGGGTTTTGAGCCTTTGATAGTTGCAATCATGCCACTTGTCGTTATTTGTTGCGCTGCGCTTTCTTTTTTTTTGTATTCAGTCTTGATTCATTCGGCTCATCCGACTACTTTATTCTTTATCGAATTCAATCCCGTGTCGCGCTTGATGAGTTTTCTTTGTGGACTTGTCGAATTTGACAAGGGGGAGAGTCACAGTGTCGCGTAAGGTTTCGGGGATCCCCTCGGTGTCGGGCGCGGCTTCATTCTTAATCCATCTCGGCAAAGGCGTTATCGCCACACCGCCAGAGGTTCCTGAAGGGGGAAAACGATGTTTAAAAAGCTTTTGTGCCTTATGGCGGCTCTCGTCCTCGTGTCTGCTTGCGACACGACCGGCTCTAACGAAGGTGAAGGCGGCGCGAACGGCGCAGGCGGCGGCGTCAAGGGCGCAGCTCGTCCAGGCACGCAAGAAGATCTGGTTGTCAACGTTGGCGACCGCGTATTCTTCGGCTTCGACAAGTCCGATCTGAGCAAGGAAGCTCAAGCGACGCTCGATCGTCAAGCGACCTGGCTGAAGAAGTACGCCACCGCGAAGATCACGCTCGAAGGTCATGCCGACGAACGTGGCACGCGTGAATACAACCTTGCGCTGGGCGAACGCCGTGCAACGGCTGCCAAGAACTACTTGGTCGCCGCTGGCATTGCTGCCGCGCGCATCAACACCATCAGCTATGGCAAGGAACGCCCCGCAGTCGTTGGAAGCAACGAAGCAGCTTGGGCGCAGAACCGCCGCGCTGTGACCGTCGTTGCTCAGTAACGATTAGGTTTAAGCTCATGAAAGCCCGCAGCTTCGGCTGCGGGCTTTTTTGTTGCCCGATGCAACGCCCTTAACTTTAATTATTATGCCGTTCAATGCCCCTCATGGCCTGACTTCGGACGCAGAAAAAGACGGGCGAAGTCCAAAGACTTCCGCCCGCCATCTCTCGTAACACAAGGGGCCATTACCGCGGGGGTTGCAAAACGTCGTCGGCAGAGAGAGGGACCCCATCTCGCATTTGCGCAGGAGCCCCAGCTTTACCGACCGCAGAACTGGAAGGCTGCTGCGAGACGATGAAACCATAGAGCCCCACAGCCAGAACAATGCCGACCGCAACAAGCGCCACCAAAGCCACAACCTTAAGAACGAGCGCCGTTCCGCCCCACTTGCTCGCCAGCGACTTTTCAACTTTGACCAAAGCATCTTCGGCGTCTTCGCGCTCGTCGAAATGCGCGATAGAAATAAAATCGCCCTTGGGCGTTGCCACGCCTAACTCCCAATCGCCTTCTTCCCCTTGCAAGGAAAGCGTAAAGCTGTGATTGCGATCAAGATCGAAGCGCCAGATCAGAGGCGATTTTGCAGAATAAAATCCGACAGTCAGCATCGAGCCCTTAAGTCTGGCTTCAGTCTTTTTTTTCATCGAGAATCCTTACAAAGCGTGAACGGATTAGGCGTGAGCGCTTGTTTCTTCGCGCTGAGGAATCGGCACGGGACGTTTATCAGGATCGTGCAGATAGGTGTTGAGCGTAACAATCGCCGTGTCCACACGGGGAATGGGAAGCGGCTTTTTGGCGGCTTGTTCCGCCATAAAATGCGCCATGGCACCCGCGCCTTCGCTGTGGAACGAGCGGCGACCAAGATTGTTCAAGGGATACCACAAGGCGCGATCTTCCCCACGGATCCACAAAAATTGCGCCGGAGCCAAAACGCCGCCCATCGATCGCGCCCACAGCAAAACGCCCAACACCGCTGTCGTGCGCCACGCATGTTGATCAGCAATAGGAACTATTTTTCCGCCGACATCGGGATCGTGCAGGATTTTGTCGATTTCCGACACCAGGGTGGAATCCGGACGAAAGCCTTTTTCTGGCGACCAGCATAACGCCAGACGCCCCAGAAGATTATCGCTTTCGTCACGTTTCTGCGCCCCCTTAAGGGCGAAAGCCGCCAAAACAGCCCTTATATGCAAAGGGAGAGAGCCAATACCATTCCAACGCGGCCCCATTTGACGAATAAAAGCACGCCGCGATGCATCGCGGTCAGGAATGCCGTTGGCAAGGGGAATGCGATTCCATGCGATCCACTCCTCGGGCGATAACGCTTCGGCGAAAAGGGGTAGTTTGTCGGGAACCTTATCTCCCAAAATGCGCCCCGTTTTCGACGGATTAAATTTCACGATCGGCGAAATGATCGGCCACATTTTCGCCTGCGTCGAGATCAGACTCTCAAGCGTGTGCTTGGTCATGAATTTGGTATGCGGCGAAAAAAACAATTCGTAAGACCCCGCCGTGAAAAGAACCGCAGAGATCGGCCACCGAAAATAGTTCATCGCCTCCGCGCCCAACGCTGCAATCGGCGGCATCGCTAGCTGGTAATAGGAAAGAATCTCGTTACGCGGAACATGGTTCAAATACGCAGTGCCGAAACAAGCATTAGTCAACCCGACAATACGCGGCGACGGCGAGGAATCGTTAATCCGCGCTTCGCGCAGCCAGACGAGGCAAGCATCATAGTGAGGAGCAAAAAAATTGATGATCCATAATTCGCCAAATCGCAGCCAGCGAAAAACGTAATCAAGCCAGAATTCTCGGCTGACATGCCAGATCAACCAGCCAAGTCCCGCAAATAGCGCGATCACCATCAGAAGAAGTATGCCTGGCTCGCCTTGATTATTTCCGCTCATAAACCACCGCACGTAAGCTTGTAAAATGTGAGTGCTGATTTTGCACGAAAACCCTTGGTTTCGCAAGAAGCCTCATTAAAAGCCTTCTACCCATACGCCTTTAAAGGAAGCAGCCTCATTTTGTGGGTTCGCCGCGCAGGCTTATCTGAAAGAGAAGGCATGTCCATATTCGCAGGCTTGGAAAAAGCGGAAAAAACATGAGCTCCCGAAAATACAAGGAAGGGGAAGGCCTCTTCGGGTTTCCCCTGTGCCAGTCGATCAAATAAACAGGGAAGCTGCACGCAGCAAATCATAGTCGCGGCCGCCAATCGACGCGGGTTGCCAAGCGTTTGACGCAAAACCGCATATGACGATTCTTTAAACTTTTCGATCAGGGGCTTGCTGACAACAAACAGTCCCTGCCCAAGGGCACAGGCCGCAACGACAGAAAGGCGCCAAGATCATGAGCCTCCATCCCTTCCCATCGAGCAAGGACAACAGCAGGAACAGTCATTAGGAAAGAGATCGCAATGCCTGCCGATGTGTGCCCTGCCATCAAAGAAACCGTACAACCAGAACCGTTTAGGACTCCTGCCCCAATATCGTTCCACGTGTCTGTCGTAAGACCAATATGGCCTTGAACGCCGCTACCAAGAATATATACGAAGCTCGCAATGTTGATCCCGTATTTTTCTACTGTACAGCGCGGATGACGGCAGGCTTCCTTCGCGCTTGCGCCGAAGGCAAGAACCGCCCTTTTAATGGAAACATATTTTGGCATTCAAATAAATCCGTTCTCTCTCAATGCGCGCTATCGCAATATCCGCACAGTATAGGGGAGAAGCCCGAAATCCCTATTACTTTCATGCCTCTTTGCCGTTAAAGAGGTGAATGGTTAAAAGGGAAACGCTCTAGCCGCGCAGCTTCTTAATAATATCGTCAAGCTGATCGAGGCTTGTGTAATGCAGGGTTAACGTCCCCGCTTTGCCTTTGGTGGCGATTTTTATTTTAAGACCGATCACGCGCTCCAGTTCTTTTTCCAAAGCAAGAACATCGGCGTTTTCTTCATCCGCTCCCCTTCTTTTATGAATTTCGGGGTTATCTTGAGCGCGTTTGGCGAGCGTTTCAGTTTGGCGAACATTCAAGCCTTTTTTAACGACCTCTTGCGCCAACGCGAGCGGATTTTTAGTCGGAACCAAGGCGCGAGCATGGCCTGTTGTCAGTTTGCCAGACGCGATCAGGTCTCGCACGCCTTCCGGCAGAGACAAAAGCCGCAGCATATTCGTAATGTGCGGACGGCTCTTCCCGACGATTTTGCCGAGCGCATCTTGCGTATGCCCGAACTCTTCGATCAGCCGTTTATACCCTTCGCCTTCTTCGATCGGCGACAGATCCTCGCGCTGCACGTTTTCGATGATGCCGAATTCCATCGCTTCGCGGTCAGTCAGTTCGCGCACCATCACGGGAACTTCGTGCAATCCCGCGATTTGCGCGGCGCGCCAGCGGCGTTCGCCTGCAATAATTTCATAACTGTCGCGTTCGCCAGGCAAGGGGCGCACCAAAAGAGGTTCTAAAATGCCGCGCTCACGGATCGAATCCGCCAATTCCCCCAACGCTTCGTCATTAAAGTGACGGCGCGGCTGGAACACGCCCGATTTCAGCCAAGCCACCGACATGCGCTGCATCCCGCCCGCTTTCGACGCCGCGGCAGGTTCACCTATGCGCGCCGCCGGTTGGTACGAAGCGTCGGCGTCGCCGAATAAAGCGGAGAGCCCGCGTCCAAGCGGCGATGGTTTTGGTGTTGCGCTGTTCATTGTTATTCCTCTTTAGAATGATTCTAAATTGTTTCTACTCGCCAAGTGCTACGCGTTTTTCTTCCTCGCGCTCCAAAAACCCGAACTCGCGGCGCAGCACTTCACTCGCCAATTGCATATAGGCCCGAGACCCGCTGCATTTCAGGTCGTAAAGCAAAACGGGCTTGCCGTGCGAAGGCGCTTCGGACACGCGCACATTCCGCGGAATGACAGTTTCGTAAACCTTATCGCCAAAATAAGAGCGCACATCGCTTGCCACCGCATCCGATAGGCTGTTGCGCTTGTCGTACATCGTCAGCACCACGCCTTGAACTTCCAAGGCCGGATTAAAACGCGCACGTATGGCTTCCACCGTTTGCAGCAAGCTAGACACGCCTTCAAGCGCATAAAATTCCGGCTGAAGCGGAATCAAAATCGCGTGCGAAGCAATCAGCGCATTCAGCGTGATAAGATTTAAGGAAGGCGGACAATCGATAAAAACAATGTCGTAATCTTTGGCGCTGCGATCCAGCGCGTCTTTCATGCGAAATTCGCGGCGGTCAATAGTGACCAGTTGAATTTCTGCGCCCGCCAAATCCGCCGAGGAGGTTATGATCGAAAGATTAGGAATGGGCGTCGGGACGGCCACATCCTCAACAGACAATCCATCGAACATCAGCTCATAACACCCCGCACCGCGATCCGCCCGCACAAGACCGAATCCTGTCGAAGCATTGCCCTGCGGGTCAGCATCGACCACCAAAACGCGCTTGCCGACAGCAGCCAAGGCCGTTGCCAGATTGACCGCCGTCGTCGTCTTCCCTACGCCGCCCTTTTGATTGACGACTGATATAATGCGGCATTGTGTGGTCATTGCGGCCTAAAACCTAACGTTTTGACTTATAGCGAAGGTTGCGAAGCACCAGAATTTTTCCGGAATCGTCGGTACAGCTCGGGTGGATTTCGAGCCCGAATGTCCAATATTTCTGCGCTTGTGTCAATTCTTCGGTCGCGTTTTTGCCTTTCAAGAAAAGGCAGATTGTATCCTTATGCATCAAATAGTTGGCGTATTTCAGCCCCTCCGGCAAGGCTTTAAGGGCTCGGGCAGTAATGATATCGGCTTTTAAATCCCTAATATCCTCAATTCTTTCCCGCCGCACCGTCACGTTCAATTTAAGTTCATCGACGACGGCCTGAAGAAAATCCGCCTTCTTGCCTGTGCTTTCAATGGAATAAACATGCAAGGGACGTTTAAGGTCTTGCGCCATGATCGCCAGCACAAGTCCCGGAAAGCCCGCACCCGCGCCCATATCCGCTAAAGTCAGCGCGGTTTCGGTAATAAACGGCATCAACTGGGCGCTATCGAGGAAATGGCGCGTCCAGATCTGGGGCAAAGTGCTTTCCGCCACCAGATTGAACTTCGCGTTCCAAGAAGTCAGCATTTCCTGATAGGTCGTTAGCCTGTGGATAGTTTCATGAGGAACGGCGTATGCGTCGAGAAAAGCTTTTTGTTCTTGATTCATGGTGATTTCCGTTTTTATCGCTGCGCGTTATTCAGCCCACGTTCTTCTCTGTAGCCTTTTTATCCCGCTTTACATAGCGCAAAAGCGCGACCACAGCTGCGGGCGTCATGCCCGGAATGCGCGAGGCAGCCCCTAATGTCTCGGGCCTGATTTGACGCAATTTCTGGCGGATTTCCGCCGACAGGCTGCCAATCGCATCAACATCGAGGTCACGCGGCAAAATTAGGCTCTCATCCTTACGGAAAGCCCGTATATCGCTGTCCTGCCTTTCGATATAGCCCGCATATTTTCCGTCAATTTCCAATTGTTCTGCAGTTTGGGGGCCTATGCCGGCTAGTTCAGGCCAGACTTCCACCAATTTATTCAAATCTATCTCGGGATAGGAAATAAGCTCTAGCGCCGTTCGCACAACCCCATCCGCATTGATTTTAAGACCAAAAGAGGCAAGCTTGTTGGGCGAAGCCTTCAAACTGCCCATCAAAGCCCGTGCCGAGTCCAAAGACTTCATTTTATCGCAAAACGCCTTTTGCCGCTCGCCGCCAACACATCCGATCCCCATCCCTTGGCGCGTCAGTCTTTGGTCGGCATTGTCCGCCCGCAAAGTCAACCGATATTCAGCGCGAGAGGTAAACATGCGATAAGGCTCGTTAAGGCCACGCGTAATGAGATCGTCAATCATAACGCCGATATAGGCCTGAGACCGGTCGAGCGTGAAAGCTGGTTTGCCTCCGACTTTAAGCGCCGCATTCAACCCCGCCATCAGTCCTTGCGCGGCAGCTTCTTCATAGCCTGTCGTTCCGTTGATTTGTCCGGCGAAATAGAGGCCGGAGACGCGCTTGGTCTCCAAACTCGCCCTTAATTCGCGCGGATCGCAGTAGTCATATTCAATGGCATAGCCGTAGCGAATTATTTTGACGCCAGACAAACCATTGATAGAACGTATGAATTCGTCCTGCACATCACAAGGAAGCGAGGTCGAAATACCGTTTGGATAAATTGTGTCGTCGTCCAGCCCTTCGGGCTCCAAAAAGATTTGATGCGTGTCTTTATCAGAAAAGCGCACGACTTTATCTTCAATCGAAGGGCAGTAACGCGGCCCCGTGCCTTGTATCTGACCGGAATACATAGGAGCGCGGTGAAGGTTGGCGCGGATAATTCCCAAAGTCTTCGGCGTCGTATGGGTAATGCCGCAAGCGATCTGGCGATTAGGCAAAGCATCGGTCAGGGTAGAAAAAGGCTCCGGCTTGTCGTCTCCGGACTGCATTTCCATGCCGCTCCAATCAATTGAGCGTCCGTCAAGCCGCGCCGGAGTCCCTGTTTTCAGCCGCCCCAAGGGAAAGCCCAAGCGCTCCAAGGCAATACTTAACCCGCAAGCGGGCGGCTCGCCTATACGTCCCGCAGGCGTTTGAATCTCTCCCTGATGCATCAACCCGCGAAGAAAGGTTCCGGTGGTTATAATAACGGATTCTGCGCGTATTTCTTCTCCTAACCCCGTGATAACGCCCGCTATAGCGCCGGAGCCATCGGTGATTAGATCTTCAACAGCATCGGCACGAATTTCAAGATTGGGCTGCTGGAAAAGGGCTTCCTGCATGGCCTGCCGGTACAACTTGCGGTCGGCTTGAGCGCGGGGGCCGCGTACTGCAGGGCCTTTGCTTCGATTAAGAACACGAAATTGGATTCCGGACGCATCGGCTACACGCCCCATGACGCCGTCCAACGCGTCGACCTCGCGTACAAGGTGGCCCTTACCCAAACCGCCAATGGCGGGATTACAAGACATATCGCCAATCGTTTCGATTTTATGCGTCAACAATAGCGTACGAGCGCCAATACGCGCCGCAGCCGCAGCCGCCTCGCACCCCGCATGACCCGCGCCGATAACAATGACATCATAAGAAAACATGGCGGACAAATAAGGGAAATCTATTCTGAAAGCAATGGAAAGAGAAAATATTGAATGTGTGGTTTTTTCAAGGGCTAATTAATAAAATCCTTATCATTCTTCCATAAATTTGTTCTTAGGACAGGGTTCCACAAGAAACCCTGAGGGTGTAAAGAGGGACAATGGTAGGGATTTGGACTCTTGATGATTTACAAAAACATTTTGATGAGGCGCGAGACAAACTTTCGCAGGACCGTCAGAAACTCCTTGTCATAGAGCCACTTCCTGAAGGCTTTAGTCCCGACTCTTACGGATTCTCTTATCTCCGCGCCGAACGCATCGGCTTAAGCGTTATCACACAAAGCCTTGAGGAAGTCTCTTGGCTGCCTATGCGGCTCGATCCCCAGGCAGAGCTTTTGTTGGAAAATAAAATTGCCATGAAAAAGTGGCTTGGATCGGCATCGCCTGCGCAGCCGAATAGCGATGTTTTCGGCAATGATTTTATTCATGCACTAACGCGCGTGGCGATGACACAAGGCTGGCAAAGCGACGAATTTCGCGCTACGGCAAAACGCATCGGGGCCTTGTTTCATGATCTTTCTTGCCTCATTGGCTTGATTTATTACGGCGTATGGATGGCCGAAAACGGCATTGCGGGACTGCCTATCACTAACCCGGACGATCTAGCGCTTACCGCACAGGAAATATGCCTTCTAACCCGTTCCCCAGAAGTCGCGCGGATATTATATCAACGGGCGCTAGCCCGCTATGAAGAGCGTCCCACAGAAACCAACAAAAAGAAAACGCGTCCCTCCTTGCGGGTCGTAAAAAGCGGCGAGGGGGACAAAGAAGGGTAACCCTCTGTATTATACGTTTTCCACTTTCCCTCTCTTTATTCGCCCCCAATTTATGGTACAGTGCACTGTACCATCAACGTTCAGTTTATGATGACAGACCCTAATATCGCCCGACGAGGGCGTCGCCGTAATCCGGTGCGTGCCGACCGCAGACAAGAAGCGGAGGCCGCGCCCGATTTTCACTCTCTGGTCGATGATGCCGTACAGGGCATCATCATTCATCGCAACTTCAAACCGCTCTACGCCAACAACGCCTTTGCCGAATTGTTCGGCTATGCCAACGCTCAGGAAATATTAAGCCTGCCCCTTTTACGCGGGCTTGTTCCCGATGATGTGTGGCCGCGCCTTGAGGTCGAATATGACGAGATGATGCGCGGCGCAAAAAAATCCACCATCGGGCGCTCGCGCGGCATACGTAAGGACGGCAAGGAAATATGGGTCGCGGTAACGCTACGCGTCGTCGATTGGCAAGGCGATCCGGCAATGATGTTGACCTCCTTCGACATCACAAAGCAGGTCGAGCTTGAATACAGCTTGCTGAAGAACGAACAGAAACTACGCGCTGTTTTGGAAATTCTGCCTTATCCTGTTTTTATTTCCCGCCGCTCCGATGGCCAGCTTTTATTCGTCAACCGCAAAAGCTGCTTGCTGTTTCAACAAAGCGCGGGGCAGTTCCTGCGTATGAAGTCCTCCGATCTTTACGTCGATCAAGCGGACAAAGACAATCTCGACAATCTTTTTAATAGCGTATCCGACATCCGCGACATCGAAGTCCGCATGAGAACCTCGGAGGGCCGCGTTTTTATCGCAGAAATGGCGGCAATTCTTTTGGACTACAATGGCGCACCGTCCATGCTGGTCGCGCTCAACGACATTTCCCAACGCAAGGAAATGGAAGCCGAACTTTTCCGCCAAGCTTCGACGGATTCTTTGACTGGCATCAGCAATCGCGGCTATTTCCAAAATCAAGCCGAGCAAGAAGTCCGCCGCGCCCGCCGTTTCGCCCGCGACATGACAGCGATGATGATCGACATCGATCATTTTAAGCCCATCAACGACACCTACGGCCATGCCGCCGGAGATTCCGTCATTCAGGGCGTCGTCAAACGCGCCTTGGAAAGCCTACGCCAGTCGGATTCCATCGGACGCATCGGCGGCGAAGAATTCGCGGTGGTGCTACCCGAAACATCGCTGGCGGCGGCTTATGACGTCGCCGACCGTCTGCGCGCCCATATCGAAGAAAAGCCGATCATCGCCGGATCAGCGGCCGTTGCGTGCACTGTCAGCATCGGCATCGCGCAATTATCGGCGCAGGATGGCGGGATCGAAGACTTGCTCCATCGCGCGGATACCGCTCTCTATGCCGCCAAAAACAAAGGACGCAACCGCGTCGAAATGGCCGCGATTACGCCATTAGAAAAAAAAGGAAGAGCCCCCTCGCACGACGAGACATAAAAACCCGTGACCGAACAAACGCCCGATCAAACCCTTGCCGCCCGTGCGCTAGATCGCCTCAGGAAACTTGCGGCCGGCAACGGGCTGGAACCCGCGGCGATTGTCGTTCTGGAAACGCAGGAAAGCGTTTTTACGCTAAAAGGCAAAATGGAAGTCTCGGCAATGTGCGAGACGGAAAGCCTATCCTATCCAGGCGGCGTCAGAGGCAAAAATCGCCGTTCCGTAGACTCCCTCGCGGCACTGCAAGGAGCCGTCGCCAAACATCGGCAGGAATTCCGCGAAAATCTCGAATGGGTCGCTGACGTAACGGAAGAAATTCAATCTCATGAAAGCCAAGGATGGGGATTGGAAAGCGCGAAGGTAACGCTGCCGGAAAAATCGGCGACCTATGCTGCAACGGAAACCTGCCCAAGTTGTGGCGGGCAAAAACTTTTAACATGCGGACAATGTTTTGGCAAAGGCACCGTCATCTGCCCCCAATGCCAGGGGCAAGGGCGAGAACACTGTTATTATTGCGGCGGACGGGGTGAAAACCCTCAACAGCCCGGACAACCGTGCCAAACTTGTAACGGAACACGTTTCGCGCCTTGCCGCTTTTGCCAAGCGCATGGCGCTTTGCCCTGCCCGACCTGCCAAGGCAAGCGCGGCACGCCCTGCACCACATGTCACGCGATGGGCAGCCTTACGCAAGAAGTAACGGTGACCTGCGGCGCGGAAACGCATTTCACCATGATTGTCGAAGGCTTGCCTAGCGGGTTGCGGCGCGGGCTTGATCGTATAGGAATTGCCAATTTAGGCAAAGGACATGCCGATATTACAGCCTCGCAGCCGGAAAAAGAAGAAGGCGACGAACCTCCCAACGAAAAAACGCAGATTTTGGTTCTGGTCTACAACGTTGCTCTTCCCTATGCCGAAATGCGGATGGATTTTGGAAGTAAAAAAGCGATTATCTCCGCCGTCGGGAAACGTTGCGCCATATCGGGCGTACCAAATTTCCTTGATGCATCCTTGAAGCCGTGGCGGAACAAATTGCGGCTGGCGGCTGTGGGTCAAGCGCCGCTTGAAGACGCCATAGAGGCGCGGGCGCTGAACGACTTCCTTTCCCTGACGGTCGCGGGCAAAGACCGCGAAAAAGACGCGCGCAGGCTTTATCCCTTCGGACTGTCATCGGAAGCTATGGCAGCGATTTTAAACGATATGCGGCTTGCCTTGAAAAAAACGACCCTGAAAACGCGCACGGTCATGGCGGTGCTTTGCTTCGGGCTTTCCTCGGCTTTCTTCGGTCTCTTGTTTGAAACGGGGCTCGAAGGGAGGATAACGTTCGGGTGGAATCGTTACACAGGAATGGGTTTTGATCTCGCCGCACTGGCTTGCGCCCTTGGAGCAAGTTGGATGATTTTAAACTTCTCGACACGCTTTGCTTTGCAACGCCGCTTCCCGCGCTTGCCCCACGCGCTGCAACAAAAAATCGGCAAAACAGGCTATAGTATGCTGGGCGCGATAACAGCCGCCTTTGTCGCCTTTCTGTTTCTGATTCCCGTCAAACCTTTGTGGCTTGCGTGGCTTATGCTTCGATAGGCTCCAATTTGCCGCCACGCCCCACTCGGCCCTATAATCCAGATTGATGTTTTTCGGCAGCAGCGCTATCCTTTTCCGTCGCTGCAACATCCTGTCGGGAGTCCGCGCTCATGAAAATCAACCAAATCGTCCTTGTCGTCGCCCTCAGCATTGTCGCCGCCTATGCCACAGTAACGTTGGCAGGAAAACCAAGCGCCGTTTCGGCCCTCGTAAAGGAAACAAGAATTGATCAAGTAAAACGCACGGGCGTTTTACGGTGCGGCTATACGACATGGCCTCCGTTTATTATCAAGGATCCGAACACGGGCAAGATGAGCGGCGTCAATTATGATGTCGTCGAAGAAATGGGCCGCCAGCTTAAACTCAAGATCGAATGGACCGCCGAAGTTGCTTCCGGTCAGATGTTGTCTGATCTTGCGCTTAACCGCTATGACATGATTTGTACTTTGTTCGGGCTGACGCCTGGGCGTTCACGTGAAACAAGCTTTACGATACCCTTCGTCTATCTGCCCGTGAACATGTATGTGCGCCAAGACGACACGCGGTTCGACCAAGATCCCCAGCTCGCCAACAAGCCAGAGGTCAATCTTGCCGTTCTCGACGGTGAATTTTCCAGCATCGGGGCAAACGAAAACTTCCCCAATTCAACCAAAGTTTCCGTGCCTCAACTTTCGACCGCCGCCGATCTTTTCATGACGGTGGCGACCAAAAAGGCCGATGCCGTTTTACAAGACCCCTTCGTTTTCGAAGAATATAACAAAGGCAATCCGGGCGTTTTACGTCCCGCGGGAAACAAAACCTTCCGCGTTATCGCCACTGGCATGCCTATCCCTGCGAACGAGCCGGCTTATAAAGACATGCTCGACACGACAATCGCCTATCTCGAAGATAGCGGCTTCATTGATCGCGTCTTGAAAAAGTATGAAGGCGAAATCAAATATGTCCGCCCGGCGAAGAACTTTGCGGAATAGCGCTACCGACTAAGGCTCTTTGCCAATTTGTCGAACGCAATCAAGGTTTCGATCAGTTTCGGCAAATCCTTCAGCGGGACCATATTGGGGCCGTCCGATGGAGCGACATCGGGATTTTCGTGTGTTTCCATAAAGACGGCGGCGACGCCGACCGCGACAGCGGCACGGGCCAGAACGGGGACGAATTCGCGTTGTCCTCCGCTGGTTTCTCCTTGCCCGCCAGGTTGCTGCACCGAATGGGTGGCGTCGAACACAACGGGATATCCCGTCTCTGCCATAATCGGCAACCCGCGCATATCTGAAACCAGCGTGTTGTAGCCAAAGCTTGTTCCTCGGTCGCAAAGCAGGATCTTGTCGTTACCAGTCGAAGCGATTTTCGCAGCGACGTTCTTCATGTCCCAAGGCGCAAGAAACTGCCCCTTTTTCACATTAATCACGCGCCCCGTCTCGCCAGCCGCCACAAGCAAATCCGTCTGGCGACACAAAAAAGCGGGAATTTGCAAAACATCGACCGCTTCGGCAACGCGCGCGCATTGTTCGCGTTCATGAATATCGGTCATAACAGGCAAGCCCGATATTTCACGAATTTCTGCAAAAATCGGCAAGGCCTCGTCGATCCCGACGCCACGCTGCGTCTTGATCGAAGACCTGTTGGCTTTGTCGAACGATGTCTTATAAACGACGCCGACCCCGTATTTCTGGCCCATTTCTTTTAGTACGGCGCTTGTTTCCAGCGCATGCGCCCGCGATTCCAACTGGCACGGCCCCAAAAAGAAAACCACAGGAAGATCATTGCCGAGCATAAGCGTGCCCCCATGAGGCAAAGGAATTTCGATATGTTTGGTCATGCGATCCTCGCAGTTCAATGTGTGTCCTGCGCTTGCGGCGCAAAGATTTCTTTTAAATTTCTTTCTCAGCTTTGGCGCGAGCACGGTAGCTATACCAACTCAAAGGCAAGCAAAGCGCATAAAGGGCTCCCGCACCCGACAAAGTCAACCATGTGTTGGTAATAAGTCCGGCAATGAAAGCGACAGCACCGACAAAAATCGGCGCGACCCAAGCAGGAACGATCCGCCATCCCTTCAAGGCGAAAGTCGGCAATTGGCTGACCATCAGCCCTCCCACCACAATCATCCACAACGCATAGACCGTCGCAGGCAGCCGCGCGGCATCGCCGAATTCCAAAACAAAGGCCAATGGCAACAACCCCAAAGACGCACCCGCCGGAGCCGGAACGCCGGTAAAGTAACGCTTAGCCCAAACGGGAATGTCGTGATCTTCCAGCATCGTATTAAACCGCGCCAAGCGCAAAGCGCCGCATGCGGCAAAGACCAAAACGGCAATCCATCCTATGCCGCCTGCGTCCTTCAACGCCCATTCATACATAATAAAGCCCGGCGCGACGCCAAAGCTGATCGCGTCAGAAAGACTGTCAAGTTCCGCGCCGAATTTGCTGGCGATGTTCAACATGCGCGCCACGCGCCCGTCCAGAACGTCGAACACCGAAGCGATCACGATTGCCAGAACGGCATGTTCCCACTGTTCCTGCAAAGCAAAACGCAAGCCAGTCAGCCCCGAACATAACGAAAGCAGGGTCAACATATTGGGAAGAAGCCGCGTGATAGGAAGGTCCTTCACAATGCGGCGGGGCGTTGGTGCCCCTTCGTTTGTCATGGACGGACTTCTCCCTGACGGGCAACCTCGGTCGACGAGAAATCCGCCAAAACCGTCTCGCCACCCAGGGTCGATTGCCCCACAAAAACCAGCGGGTTCACGCCCAGCGGCAAATAAATATCGGTGCGACTTCCAAAACGGATAATGCCGAAACGCTCGCCCGCTTTAACAATTTGCTCTTCCTGCGCATCGCACAAGATCCGTCGTGCGATCAATCCCGCGATTTGCACCACGCCGATTGTTTCCCCTGCATGCGGATGATCGCCCTCTAACTTGATCGTCAGCCCCATGCGTTCGTTGTCAACGCTTGCTTTGTCCAACGAGGCGTTAAAGAATTTCCCTGGGCGATATCGGCGAGCAATAACAGTGCCGTCGGCGGGAATGCGATTCACATGCACGTTGAACACGTTTAAAAATATGCTAATGCGCGTGCGCGGCGCATCGCCAAGACCGAATTCAGCGTCAGGAACGACGTCTTGAATAGCGATAACCCTGCCATCTGCCGGACTAACCAACAAGCCGGAACGTACAGGCGTAACCCGCGCAGGATTGCGGAAAAAATAAAAGCACCACGCCGTCAGCACAAGCCCGACAAAAAACGCGGCGCCGCCGATAAAAGACAGCAGCAAAGTCACGCCCGCGAACAAAGCGATAAAAGGCCAACCGGCAGGATGGAAGTAAAAAGCCGTATTGTTGTTTTTCATGATCTGCTTCTTCCGTTGCGCGTTTTTGAATTTTTGACAGATTAACACTGTCATCCTAACAAGGCGAAGTGTATGATACCTCTTCGGCGAAGCCAACCGCAAATCCTTTCCCTATTATTCAGGTTCTCTGCGATGTCGAATCCCGCTCTGAAGCCCTCCGTTTCCTCCTCACCCTGTTCTTCGGTTAATTTCGAGGAACTTTTGCGCAAGCTCGACAAAGAGTTCGAAAACGCCGCCCCCTCGCTGGTCGAGCGGTTTCGTTTCAGCTTCGACGGGCTTGATTTCGACGTCAGACGCATCGCACATCAGAACGGGCATCGTTTTCTTGTCAACGCGACGATGGGCTATATGCCGTTCAGCATCGAATCCGGCGAACGCCGCGAAGCCATCAAGACGATTATAGCGGCAACGCGGGTATTGCCTTCCGTGCGTTTCTCCGTGGATACGACCAGCAAGATATCGGCGGGCGCCCTGTTTGACATAACGCAAATTATCTCACCGGATTTCATCTTCTATCCTCTGTCCCTTTTTATGCAGGAAGCGCGGCCTTTCATCAAATTGATTGGCAAATATTTGTTCGCACCAACCCTTGTGCCAAGCGTAGAGACTCCCCCGGAAACGCCACCAACTCGCTAGGATCAGCCGGCAGAGCGCGGTTAGACTCTTTTAACTAAATTGGGGGTACACTTTAGGCGAAAGCCTTTTGTCTCCTCATAAAACTGGAAGTGTGTCTTGGTTTTACCCTCTGTATGCGTCTATTGCGGATCTTCCGATCTTGTCGCGCAAAGATTTAAATCCTCGGCTCACGCTATCGGCGCAGAATTGGCGCGGCGCGGGTCTCGGCTCATCTATGGCGGCGGTCATGTCGGCTTGATGGGTGTCGTCGCCGATGCCGCGCTCGAAGCAGGGGGCGTCGTGATCGGCATTATCCCCGAACATATTCGCGCGCAAGAAGTCCAGCATAACGGGTTGACCGAATTGCACGTTGTCCCCGACATGCATACGCGCAAGCGCATGATGGTCGAACGCGCCGATGCTTTTATTATTTTGCCGGGCGGCTTTGGCACGCTGGACGAAACATTTGAAATCCTGACGTGGAAGAAGCTTAAACTCCACAACAAGCCGATCATCCTCTTCAATCAGGACGGCTTTTGGAACGACGTCATTGCGTTAGTCGACAAGACTATAACCGAAGGCTTCTCGCAACCCCCCGACCGCGCCTTATTTCAAGAAGCCAAGAGTGTAGAAGAGCTATTCTCCTTGTTGGACGAACCAGCCCAATCCTATACAGGCACGCTTTTCGGTCAGATGTAGGCAGATACCAACGGTCTTTTAAAGTCAAAACTATTGACCGTTAATATTATAAAACCCCCAGCATGCTCGCGACCAAAGGATGCCGCACTACATCTTTGTCGGTCAGCCGCACAACAGCGATGCCCGGCACGGCTTCAAGCCTGCGTGCGATTTCGCGCAAGCCCGACAGGCCCTCCAAAAGATCGCTCTGATCAGGATCGCCCGTCAAAACCATCGTCGAATGCCAGCCGAGGCGAGTCAACAGCATCTTGATCTGCCCATAGGTGCAGTTCTGCACTTCGTCAATAACGACAAACGCGTTGTTCAGCGTCCGCCCGCGCATAAACCCTATCGGCGCAATCTCGATCGACCCTTCTGCAAGATGTTGTTTCAAACGTTTGCCGCCCATGCGGTCGTTCAAAGCGTCATAAAGAGGCCTTAAAAAAGGCGACATTTTTTCCTGTAAATCCCCGGGCAAAAAGCCCAAGGATTCCCCCGCCTCGACCGCCGGCCGCGACAGGATGATACGATCCACGCGTCCCGCTTCCAAGGCTTCAACCGCCGCCGTAATCGCCAGATAGGTTTTACCCGTACCCGCAGGCCCTGCGGCGATAACCAGACTGTGTTGCGCCATCGCCTCCAGCAGCAAAGACTGGTTGGCGTTTTGCGGTTTAACTTTACGGACGTAGCTTTGATCGCGGCGTTCAAAGGCGGGATTATTCAAAGGGTCCCAAGGCGAGCTCTTCGCATAAAGGGGTTCGACATTATGCGTTTTCTCGTTGCGGTTCGAAGGATCAAAACGACGCCGTTTGGCCATAAATACCCCTTTTCTGTCCGCGCAAAGCGCGGACACCGACAGACCGTGCCGCCACACCGCGTGACAGCGACGGAAACATAAAAAGCGAAGAACTGTTTTGACATAAAGAGAGGATAGAGCCGAAAGAGGGCTGGGCGTACGCGTGTGCGAAATACGTCCTATTAATGTTCCTGCCTCCTGTCCTGCCGCCAAATCTGACGGGGGTGGCCTCTATCACGCTGAAACACAAGGGGTTTTGCTGTATATGGCGATGACCCCACATTCATTTTAAGTCTTGTAGGTTAATAAGGTGTTACCTTTTCCTCCATTTATCGAGAAAGATTGTAACTGCCTAGCCCCTAATTAGCCAGACAAGGCAGGAATAAGGGCGTCGGTCCGGGAAGATAGGGTTTTGAGAATGTCCCAGTCCTGTTTTCGAGCCGTGGATATGACGGAGCGGAGG
>CAIXLI010000062.1 GCA_903920205.1 uncultured Pseudomonadota bacterium | reverse complement strand
TGGGCCCGCGGCTACTTCTGCACGACCAGCGGGAATGTGACAAACGAGATAATCCTCAATTACATTGATAATCATCAGGGCGATTGAACCTACCGACCTTCGGTCGGTAGTCCTTCAGTCAATTTCCAATGTGGGAACCCTTCTTTTATAGCCTCTGGAAGCAGTTCCGTATATTGAATCACTATATACCATCCCGCAGACGAGCCCAAAAACCCGTATATTGCATTCAAGGGCCCAAAAACGCTCGCCACTATTGGCGCAGCAACCATTGCCGTCCAGCCCACCACATCCAATGGATGTTCTTTCACAAAACGCTTGAATCTTAAGAGCATTTCTTTGGCGGTCTTTATAAATGAACTGGAAGGCTGTTGCTCTTCTGTCGCAGATGAATTTTCGATGCCCATTTTTAAGTTCCTTGTTAAAAATTAAAAAATCAATCCGTCCCCCGTTTTTATACTCGCATAATTCCTAGCGCCCCAAAACTTTCATGGAATTATTAAGGTTAACGCTAACCAGAAATTGCTTCTATAATGACCAGCAGAGTAATGCTTAAACCAGCAGAACCCCATGTCCCCTCTCGATAAAATCATCCGCCAGATCATCGCCGCGCAAGGGGCGCTTTCTTTGGCGGCTTATATGGAGCTGGCTTTGCAGAATCCCGATCATGGGTATTACCGCGTGCGGGAGCCGTTGGGGCGCGAGGGGGATTTTGTGACGGCGCCGGAGATCAGCCAGATGTTCGGCGAGATGATCGGCGTTTGGTGCGCCGAGGCGTGGCGCGAGCTTGGCGCACCGGATTCCTTCGTGTTGATCGAACTGGGGGCAGGGCGCGGCACGATGATGCGGGATGCTTTACGCGCCACCGCCAAGGTCGCCGGATTTCATGCCGCCAAGAAACTTTATTTGATCGAAAGCAACCAAGTTTTGCGCGATCGCCAACGCGAAACGCTTGCCGATTACGCGCCGCAGTTTATCGACGACATTGTGCAAGCGCCGCCGATGCCCGTCCTCATTCTCGCCAACGAATTTTTCGACGCTCTGCCTGTGCGCCAATTTGAAAAAACCTTTCGCGGATGGGGGGAGCGCATGGTGACGGTGGAGGGCGACGCCTTGGCCTTATCTCTGCGCCCGATGACGGATGCCGAAACCGCCCTTATCCCCGCCGTTTTGCGCGAGGCCTCCCCTGGCGCTGTCTTCGAATTTTCTCCTCAGGCGCAACACATCATGCGCGACCTGTCCCGCGCCGTCGCCGCGAACCAAGGTGCAATGCTGATTATCGATTACGGCTTTGTCGCCCCCTCGGGCGCGCCGACGGTTCAGGCCGTTTCCCGCCACGCCTATGCGAATATTCTGGAGCGCCCGGGCAAAGTCGACCTCACCGCGCATGTCGATTTCACGTCTCTGGGACAGGCGGCGCATCATGCGGGATTAAATGTTTCCCCCGTGATAGGGCAGGGCGAGTTTCTCCGCAATCTTGGCATCGCCATTCGCGCCGAAAGCCTCAAAAAACAAGCCACGCCCGACCAAGCCGCCGCTATCGACGAAGCCTTGCTTCGTTTGACGGATGACGCGCAGATGGGGGGGGTGTTCAAGGTGATGGAGGTTAGGGCGTAACTTCCAAAAAAAGAAAACGGGATTCCCGCTGGAGCCTGCCCCGTGCTACGACATGGGGCGGGAATGACGGCGTTTTTTGAAGGATTTTATCAATAATAGTCATCGTCATCCCCGCGAAAGCGGGGATCCCATTGTTTTTTGTGGTCACAAGCGGCCTCGCGATTAATCGCCACACAATCTATCGATCACGGAACCCGATAAGGCTTCGCCACATGCAAAATCGTATCCTGTGTCGTTTCGTATTTGGCGAGGATTTCATCAATCGTCCCATCGCCTTGTAATTCGCCAATAGCCGTGTTCAGAAGATCGCGCAATTCCCACTCGCCCTTGGCGACGGGGAACATCACGGCAATTGTACGTAAAGGCGGAATGCCCGCAACGCGGCGCAGGCGTTTGGTCGGATTGAAATTGTTATAGGCGGCGACCCCGCTTTCTTCGCTGAAAACGATGTCGGCTTTTTTAGCTGCTACGGCATCAAAAATTTGTGCGCCGTCCGACATTTCCGGCAAGGTGTGAAGCTTCGCCTTGGGGAATGTCGTCTTGGCAACGGCTTCGACCGTCGTGCCGTCCACGATGGCGATAGTCACACTATCGGCATTGATGGAATCGCGTTTGCCGTCGAACCGCGTATCGCCATCCCGCGCATAGGCATAAAGCGGCGCATAGGCGATGGGGTTGGATAATTCGACTCTCTGCGCCCGCGCCGCGCTCGACCGAATGCCGGTGCACCACGCGTCCTCTTTCCCCAACCGCAGATTATCGGGAAAAATGCCGAACCCAAGTTCCTCGATCCACTCGATTTTCAGATTAGCGGTGCGGCCTATCGCCTGCATAATTTCGTAATTTGCGCCAGTCATCTGTTTCGTGTTTGGATCCATCATGAAAAAGGGAGGCCAAGTAGCGTAGGCGCAACGCAATGTTCGCGTCCGCATTACGCGGTTGAAAGCGGATTCTCTCGGTGCCGACGTTTCAAGGGAAGGGCCGGATCGTGTAACCGCTACCCCCAACGCCAACAGGGCTATCGCCACGGCAAAGATTGATAATTTGTTCGACATAGAAACCTTCCAATCATGGAGCGTAGGTTGATAGAAACACGGGATGGATGCGCTTTGCTGCCTCTTTGGCCTTACTCTGGTCTTCGAGCGATGTAAGGCTTTGCCACATGCAAAATTGCATTCGGCGTTGCCTCGTATTGCGAGAGAATCCCGTCAATCGTTCCATCCCCCTGCAATTCTCCGATAGCTACGTTTAACAAATCGCGCAGCTCCCATTCGCCCTTGGCGACGGGAAACACAACTGCCAGTGTGCGCAAGGGAGGGATGCCTGTGACCCGTCGCAGGCGTTTGGTAGGATTGAACTTGTTATAAGCTACGACCCCGTCTTCATCGCTGAATATGATATCTGCCTTTTTAAGCGCAACAGCGTCAAAGGCCTGCGCGAGATCCGCCATCTCCGGCAAAGTGTAAATCTTCGCTTTAGGAAACGTCGTTTTTGCGACGGATTCAATCGTGGATCCATCTATGATAGAGATGGTCACGGTATCCGCGTTAATGGCCTTGCTGTTGCCGTCGAAACGCGTGTCGTCTTCCCGCGCACAAGCGTAAAGGGGCGAAAAAGCGATAGGGCTGGATATTTCCGTCCTCTGTGCCCGTGCGGTGCTTGCCCGACTGCCGGTGCACCATGCATCTTCCTTCCCGAGTCGTAGATTATCGGGGAAAAGGCCAAAACCGAGTTCTTCAACCCATTCGATCTTCAGATTAGCGGTGCGTCCTATCGCCTCCATAATCTCGTAATTCGCGCCTGTAATCTTCTTCGTATTGGGATCCATCATCAGAAAGGGGGGCCACGTGGCGTAGGCGCAACGCAGTGTTCGCGTCCTCATCACACGATTAAAGGCGGATTCTTTAGGCTCCGACGTTTCAGGGGAAGAGCCGGATCGTGTAACCGCTGCCCCCAACGCCAACAGGGCTATCGCCAGGGCAAAGATTGATAATTTGTTCGACATATCGATTCCTTTCAGGAATCATCCTGCACGCACCAAGTCTAGCACAAGGTGCCAAACCCGCAACTTGCTGCACTACGCCGATTCATACCGCAGTGCGGTATAAAAAAGTCGAATAAGGCTTTGCTAATCGCGGCTTTTTTCATTATGGATAACTTCTCACAGAGAATCATCCTAAGTCAAAACACATGGAGCGCAAACCTCACCATGTTTCAAATTCGTTTTCATGGCCGCGGAGGCCAAGGCGTCGTTACCGCAGCTGAAATGTTATCCGTCGCAGCCTTTCTTGAAGGCAAGCATGCGCAGGCTTTTCCCAGCTTCGGTTCCGAACGCATGGGGGCTCCCGTTGTTTCGTTCTGCCGTATTTCTGAAAAAGAAATACGCTTGCGTGATCCCGTCTTCGAACCCGATGCGTTGATTGTTCAAGACCCGACTCTCCTTTTGATGCCGGGCTTGTTCGACGGGTTGAAATCGGACGGTTATGTTCTGATTAATAGCAGCCGCGACATTACCGAACTTGGACTTGACGATTTGCTCCACCGCTTGCCGCTGGGGAATATCTTGACTCTCGCCGGAACGGAACTCGCGCTCAAGCATTTCAAACGCCCCATGCCCAACGCGGCGATGCTTGGCGGTTTGGCGGCGATGTCCGGCGTTATCAAGATGGAATCCGTGGCCTCGGCGATTATGGAAGCCTTTGCGGGAGCCATCGGCCAAGCCAACGTCGCGGCGGCTAAGGAATCGTATGAAATCGTGAAGGCGAAGCGCAACGCGCTGATCGCCTCTACGCGAAAGGAAGCAATCGCATGCTGAAACAAGTCGAAGGCTCTCACGCCGTTGCCGAGGCCGTAGCCCTGTGCCGCCCCGAAGTCATCTGCGCCTATCCCATCACGCCGCAAACCCATATCGTCGAAGGCTTGGGCGAATTGGTCAAGGCGGGGCATATCAAGGATTGCAAATACATCAACGTCGAATCCGAATTCGCCGCTTTGTCGGTGGCGATTGGTTCTTCGGCTGCCGGAGCGCGTTCCTATACCGCGACCTCCAGCCAAGGGTTGTTGTTTATGGCAGAGGCCGTTTATAACGCGTCGGGGCTGGGTTTGCCCATCGTGATGACGCTCGGCAACCGCGCTATCGGCGCGCCTTTGAACATCTGGAACGATCATTCCGACGCGATGAGCCTGCGCGACGCCGGATGGATTCAGCTTTTTGCCGAAAACAATCAGGAAGCCATCGATCTGCACATTCAGGCGTTCCGTATCGCCGAGGATATTAGCTGCCCCGTGATGGTCTGCGTCGACGGGTTCATTCTGACCCACGCCGTCGAACAAGTCGACGTGCCCGATCAAAAGCAAGTCGATGCGTATCTTCCCGCCTTTGTGCCTGCTGTTGTTCTAGACCCAAAAGCCCCCGCTTCCGTGGGCGCGTTGGTGGGGCCGGAAGCCTTTACCGAAGTGCGTTATCTCGACCACAAAAAACAACTCCGCGCTTTCGACGCCATCGATCGGGCGTCCACCGCGTTCAAATCCGTCTTCGGGCGCGAGGCGGGCGGCTTTATTCGCAGCTATCACACGAAGGACGCCGAAACCGTCATCGTGGCGATGGGCTCTGTGATTGGCACGCTGAAAGACATGATCGACGAGAAGCGCAAGCAAGGCCACAAGATCGGTCTTGTCTCGATCTGCACCTTCCGTCCTTTCCCGACGGCGGAAGTCGGCGCGGCATTGAAGGACGCGAAGCACGTCATCGTTCTCGAAAAATCGCTGGCCTCGGGGCAGGGGGGCGTTTTGGCGGCTCATGTCCGTGCTGGTCTGCATGAGGCCATCCCGCTGACGACCCTGATCGCGGGGCTTGGCGGTCGCCCTATTCCCAAGAACGCTTTGTCCGAATTTGTGGAAAAGATCGGCATTCCGTCCTCCGACGAACTGCACTTCCTCGATTTGAAGCAAGACATCGTTGACGGGGAACTCAAGAAAACCGAAGAAGAGCGCAACGCGCGTTTGCGCAATGGCGCGGCGCGGGGAAGATAAACATGAAAAACACGCAAGCGAATCCCAAGGGCATCTATACCATCAGCAACAGGTTGGGCGATCAAGCCAACCGCGCTGTTCAAGCCAGCGAAGACCGCCCCAACTCCTTGACCAGCGGTCACCGCGCCTGCCAAGGCTGCGGCGAGGCTTTGGGCGCACGCATCGTGGTTGACGCCGCCCTGCGCGCCGCCAAGGGGCAGATCATCGTCGTGAATGCGACAGGTTGCCTCGAAGTTTTCAGCACGCCCTATCCCGAAACGGCATGGCAAACGGCTTGGGTACATTCGCTTTTTGGTAACGCTCCCGCCGTTGCCACAGGCGTCGCCGCCGCGATGGAAGTCAAAGGGCGCGGCAATGTTCGCGTCTTGGCGCAAGGCGGCGATGGCAGCACAACGGATATCGGCTTCGGCTGCCTCTCCGGCATGTTCGAACGCAATGACGATGTGCTTTATGTTTGCTACGACAACCAAGCTTATATGAACACGGGCGTTCAACGTTCCAGCGCCACGCCGCCCACGGCGCGTACCGCTACGACACCGCCCGTAGGCTCCGAGCCAGGCAATGTTTTCGGCACGGGCAAGAACGTTCCCCTGATCGCTATGGCGCATCAAATCCCCTATGTTGCCACGGCGACAGTCGCCGATGTGCAGGATTTGGAAGCCAAAGTGTTCAAGGCGATGAGCATGCGCGGCGCGCGTTATCTGCATGTGTTGGTGCCTTGCCCGCTGGGCTGGGGCTCTCCCCCGCGTGAAACGATCAATCTGGCGAGGCTTGCGGTTCAATGCGGTCTGTTCCCCTTGTTCGAAGCCGAGAACGGAACGGTCACCCGCGCCACAAAAATCCGCCAGCCTGTGCCAGTGGAAAATTATCTGAAGCCGCAAAGACGTTTTGCCCATCTGTTCAAGGGCGGCAAGCCGGTCGATGACAGGCTTGCGCGTATGCAAGAAATGGCAGACGCCAATATCAGTCGTTTTAATCTTCTTGGTCATGAGGAAACCTGCAAATGAAGCCTTTTGCTACGGTTCTTGAAGTCGGCACGTCGCTGAACAACCACACGGGTTCGTGGCGCACGGAACGCCCTTCCTACGCTCATCGTTTGCCGCCCTGCAACAATGCTTGCCCCGCAGGCGAAAACATTCAGGAATGGCTTTCCCTCGCCGAGCAGGAAAAATACGAAGAAGCTTGGCGCGAGATCGTCAAAAACAATCCGTTCCCCGCGATCATGGGGCGCGTTTGTTATCACCCCTGCGAAAACGCGTGCAACCGCGTCACCATTGAATCGCCCGTCGGCATCAATTCGGTCGAGCGTTTTCTGGGCGACAAAGCCATCCGCGACAAATGGGCGTTCGACCGCCCCGCCGCCAAATCCGGCAAGAAGGTTCTGGTCATCGGCGCTGGCCCTGCGGGTCTGTCGGCGGCCTATCATCTGGCGCGTCTGGGTCACAAAGTCACGGTCAAGGAATCCCTGAAAAAAGCTGGCGGCATGCTGCGTTATGGCATTCCGCAATACCGCCTTCCGCGCAAAATCCTTGATGCCGAAATCAAGCGCATCGTCGATTATGGCGTCGAATTGGAAGTGAACAAGAAAGTCACAAACCTCGCCGAAGTCGTTGAATCCAAAGCATTCGACGCGGTGTTTTTGTCGGTCGGCGCCCATATCGCCAAGTTGACGGAATTCCCGACTAGCCCTCGTTCACGCGTTCTCGATGCTGTGGCTGTTTTGCGCGACATGGAAAACCGCGAAAAGCCCAAGCTGGGCAAGCGCGTCGTCGTTTACGGCGGCGGCAATACCGCAATGGACGTTGCGCGTACTGCGAAACGTTTGGGAGCGAAGGAAGTCACGATAGTCTATCGCCGCACCCGCGAGAAAATGCCCGCCCATAGCTTTGAAATTGACGAAGCTTTGCAAGAAGGCATCAAGATCAAATTCTTGGTCACGATTAAAAAGTATCAGAATAAGAAACTGACGCTCGGGAAAATGGCGCTTGATGCCAAGGGCTATCCCCAACCGACCGGCAAGAACGAAACGATGGAAACGGATTGCATCGTTCTCGCTCTGGGGCAGGATTCCGATTTGGCGCTTTTGGAAAAATTCCCGGGTCTGGAAATCGCCGACGGCGCTTTGAAGGTCGACAGCCGCATGATGACCAGCCACGCTGGCGTTTTTGCGGGTGGCGATATGATCCCATTCGAACGCACGGCGACGACGGGCGTCGGGCACGGTAAGAAAGCAGCCCGCAGCATCGACGCATGGCTGCGCAAGGTCGAACAACCCGCGACGGAAAAGCATCCCCTCGCCACGGCGGAACGCCTGAATAAATGGTATTACGCCGAAGTTTCCGAAAACAAGCGCAAGCTGATCGACATCGCGCACCGGACAAAAACCTTCGACGAAGTGCAGCTAGGCCTGTCGGAAGCCGAAGCGTTGAACGAATCGCGTCGCTGCCTGTCTTGCGGTAATTGCTTCGAATGCGATAATTGCTATGGCGTATGCCCCGACAACGCCATCAGGAAACTCGGCGCGGGCAAGGGGTTCAAGATCGACTATGACTACTGCAAAGGCTGCGGCCTCTGCGCGGCAGAATGCCCCTGCGGCTGCATCGAAATGACGCCGGAAGATATTTGATCGGCGGACTGTTTTCGGACAGCGGCAAAAAAAGGGATCCCCGTTTTCGCGGGGATCCCATTTTCTTTTTTATGGTGCCTTACCCCGCCCTTACTTTCACATAACTCCCAGGCGCATCCTCAATTCCCTCACCAACCTCGCGGGGTGCGACATCTTCGCCTGCATAGGGCGCAAGCCAGTTCATCCATTCAGGCCACCATGAACCCTTATGCGGCACGGCGTCTTTCAGCCATTCTTCGGGGGCTTCGGGGCAGGCGTCCTTTGTCCAATAGCCGTATTTGTTGGCGTCGGGCGGATTGACAACGCCCGCGATATGTCCAGAGCCCGACAAAACGAATGTCACGGGGCCTTTGTAAAGCTGCGTCGCGGCATAGGCCGAACGCCACGGGGCGATATGGTCTTCGCGGGTGGCGAGCAGGAAGCTGGGCGTCGTGATTTCCGCCAGATCGAGCGGCACGTCTTTCATCTTCAGCCCGTTCGGCTCGATCAGCTTGTTTTCCAGATACATCTTGCGCAGGTAATAGCTCTGCATCGCGGCGGGGAGGTTCGTGGAATCCGTGTTCCAATACAAAATATCGAACGGGAACGGCTCGCGTCCCAAAAGATAGTTGTTGATAACGAAAGGCCAGATCAAATCGTTCGACCGCAACAGGTTGAACGTCAGCATCATGCTCTTCGCGTCCATAAACCCTTGCCGCGCCATGCGCTCTTCCAGCAAGCGAATCTGATCCTCGTCGATAAACACGCCCAAATCGCCGGGCTTGGAGAAATCGACCATCGTCACCAGATAGGTCGAACTGGCGATCTTGGGAAGGTCTACGGGATAGGCTGGCAAAGCCGCCAGATAAGCCTGCATTGAGGCCAAAAGAGTCCCCCCGATGCAATAGCCCAGAACATTGGCGGCATCTTCCCCCGTCAGCCGCTTAATCTCGCGCAGCGCGGTGAGCGAGCCTTTGTCCATATAATCTTCGAATTGCGTCAAAGCATGACGCTTGGTGGGATTGACCCACGAGATACAGAAAACAGTATGCCCTTGCTCGACCAGATAGCGGATAAAGGAATTCTTATGCCGCAGATCAAGGATGTAAAACTTGTTGATCCAAGGCGGAATAATCAGCAAAGGCACGCGATGCACCGAAGGCGTCGAAGGCGCGTATTGGATCAATTGCATCAGCTCGTTCTGATACACGACCTTGCCGGGCGTCGCGGCAATGCTTTTGCCCAATTCAAAAGAACGATAATCGCTCATGCGGATGCGCAACATGCCGTTGCCGCTTTCCAAATCCTGCAGAAGATTTTCCAAGCCCTTGATCAGATTCTCTCCCTTGCTGTCGAGGGTCACGCGCAGCACTTCGGGATTGGTCATCCAAAAATTATTGGGCGCGGTCGCGTCCATAAACAGCCGCGAATAGAATTCCAGCTTTTTGGCGATCTTGTCCTCGACGTTCGACTTCTCCTGCTGCACCAAACGGCGCGTTTCGTCGGCGGTCGAAAGATAGGATTGCTTCAGAAAATCGAACATCCAATTGGTTTGCCAGTCCTTGGCCTTGAACCGCTTGTCGTTGGCTGATGCCTCTGCCACGGGCTTGCTGGTATGGCCTTGCATGCGCAACAACGTGGCACGGGTGATGTCGATATAATTCTGCCACGAAGCCAGTTGCGCCTCGGTATAGGCTTCGGGGTCTTCCAGATAGCGGGCAGTCAGCTGCGTGATCGAATCCATCACGGGCACGGCGGTAAACGGAACGGTATCGACCGGTTTGTCGCGTGTGCGTACGACGTAGTCGCGGATCAGCTTCTGCCCCTCTTCCGAGACATGAATCATAATCTGCGTCCATTCGAGAGGGTCGAAACGAATGGGTTTTTCGTCTTCCTGCGGCGTTTCCGCCTTGGGTTGCGCCTGCGGCTCTTCTCTGGGCGGCGCTTCTGCGCTAGGATCGGGTTGAGGAGGGGGCGGCGGAGGCGTTCCCGTTTCTGCTTCAGCGGGAGAATCCTGAACGGGTTCAGAAACCTTAACAGATTCTGCGGCTTCCTGAGCGGCCTTGGCCTCGGCAAGCCGTTGCTCCATCGCTTTGCGCAAAGCGGCGACCGCATCGAGCGATTTTTCGAGCTTTTTTCCAGTTTGGGAAAGAGGAGATTCTTCTGTTATGGTCATGACCGATCACAAAGGTGGGAACGCGAGAACTTACATGAAATTCACGACCTCTGCATCATCAATCGTTTTCTTGACGTCATTTTTTCTGCTGGCGGGGTGCGACAGCCTCGGCCTGCCGAACCTTCTGCGGCACGACGAAGTCCCGCCGGAAGTCAAAGCAGTGCCGCGCACACTCGAAGCGCCGCCCCTTGCGATGGAAGACAACACATGGCCGCGCCTCGGCGATGTCCCTTTTAAACCCAAGGATTTTTCGCCCAAGCCCGTCTATGACCACTATATGGACGAACTCGAATTCCACCGCGACGAAGCCGAGGCCGCCAAGAAAAAAGCGCTGGCGGAAGATCCCGTGCTCGATGATGTTGCGCCGCAAAATAATCAGGCCCCCGTGCCCCAGCCCCCCAGCTTTCCGAAAGAATAGATCATGCGTATAGCCATTGCCGGACTTGGAAATGTCGGAGCCGCGACCCTGCGTCTGCTCCGCGCACATGCCGATTTGCTGAAAGTGCGTGGGCAGGAAATAACCGTCGTGGCGGTGAGCGCCCGCACCAAGGAAAAAGACCGCCCTTGCGACCTGACTGGCCTCGCTTGGGAGGATGATCCTCTGGCACTGGCGGCGCGAAACGATATTGATGTCGTGGTGGAACTGATCGGCGGCGCGGAAGGCGTTGCGCATGATCTTGTTCGCGCTTCTCTCACCAACGGCAAGCATGTCGTTACGGCGAACAAAGCCCTTATTGCGGCGCATGGTGTTGATCTGGCAAAAAACGCAGAAGAGGCGGGGCTGAATCTGTCGTTTGAAGCGGCGGTCTGCGGCGGCATTCCTGTTCTTAAAACCCTGCGCGAAGGTATGGCCGCTAATCGCCTTTCCTCCGTGCGAGGAATCCTGAACGGCACCTGCAACTATATCCTAACGCGCATGGGCGACGAAGGCATGGATTTCGCCACGGCCCTAGCCGAGGCGCAGCAACAAGGCTATGCCGAAGCCGACCCCACAGCTGACATCGACGGGGGCGATACGGCGAATAAACTCGCTATTCTTTCGGCGCTTTCTTTCGGCCTCGCGCCCGATCTTGAATCGATTTTTGTCGAAGGCATCCGTCCTATCACGCCTTCCGACCTTAGCGACGCTGCTGCGCGGGGCGGGCGGATCAAGCTTCTCGGCATAGCAACGCATGGGGAGCAAGGGCTTGTCCAGCGCGTGCAGCCTGTCTTTGTGCCGTTATCCGAACCTTTGGCGCGGGTAGGGGGCGCTTTCAACGGCATCGAAATAGAAGGCGATTTCGTCGGCACGGTTTTTCTGCAAGGGCAGGGCGCAGGTGGAAATGCCACCGCCAGCTCCGTTGTCGCCGACCTTCTCGCCATAGCCCACAATCACCACAGCTTCGCCTTCGGCGTAGCGGCGAAAAGTCTTGCTTAAAATGATAGGGCTTAATGCTGATAAGACGCGTTGACGCGTAGAAACAGCGAGCCGTTTTTGTCTTCGTATTTTTTCAACAAGGCTTCGATCTGACCCGAGTTCTGAAGCTGATCGATGGCAATATCAATCATTTGTTTGGTACGGTCGTCCTGGGGGAGCGTGGGGCCAAGGGCGATCATACTTATAGGATGCTCTGGATTCAGAATTTTGACTTTGTCCAGATTGTTTTCCTCGTATTGCCTTGCCGCAACGATATCAAGAAAAGTAACGTCGGCCTTATGCGAAACAACGTTCAGTATAATGTCGCTGACGGGAGAATTGCTGGGCAGACTCATTTGCCCTGCTTGGGGAAATTTTGTGTCGTGGATCACGGACGACGTTTCTCCGTCAATCGTGGCAACGGATACCGATGGGGCATTAATGAGGCTCAAGTCTTGATCAAAGCGCGTGTCGTCGGCGCGAACAAGGGCGACTAACGGCATGAAGGCGAAAGGCTTGGCGAAGTATGCTCTTTGTCCGCGTTTGGCGTTTGGCCATCCTGTGGAGCATTCCATGTCGTAGCGGCCATCGGCGAGGTCTTGCAGATAGGTACCGAAATTAAGGTCTTGCGTCCATTCGATTTTGAGGTCGAGCGCCTTGCCCAGCATCTCCATAAAATCGCTGTTGAAGCCCGACAAAACACCAGTGTTCGGATCCTTGACGGTAAAGGGAGGCCAAACGAAATAGCCGCAACGAATTGTGCGCGTCCGCATAATCCGCTCATAAGCGGTTTCGCGCGGCGCAAAAGCCGACAAAGCGTCTGTTTTTTGCACTTGTGCGCCAATATAGCCGCCTAAGGCCCCGAAAACGGCGGCGAGGAGGGCTATCAAAACAAAGATTCTGCGCTGCATGGCACTTTCCTTACCCTGTCTCGGGGTTGATATTACTCCTGACGCAAGAACAACAACTTCTTGGTCTCCGCAATCGCTCGCGCAGGATTCAATCCCTTGGGGCAGGTATTCGTGCAATTCATGATCGTGTGGCAACGATAAAGCCGGAAGGGATCATGTAGGGCATCCAACCTGTCTTCCGTCGCTTCGTCGCGGCTATCGACGATCCAGCGATAGGCCTGCAACAACACCGAAGGCCCGAGATAGCGTGCGCTGTTCCACCAATAACTGGGACAACTCGCCGAGCAGCAGAAACACAAGATGCATTCATAAAGCCCGTCCAGCTTGGCGCGGTCTTCCGGCGTTTGCAGCCTTTCGCGGTCGGAAGGGGGGGGCGTTTCGCTTTTGATCCAAGGCTCGACCAACGCATATTGCGCGTAAGCAGGATTCAGATCGGGCACAAGATCCTTCACCACTTCCATATGTGGCAGCGGATAAACTTTGACCGCGCCCGAGATTTCGGCAATCGGCTTGGTGCAAGCCAGCGTGTTCGTCCCGTCGATATTCATCGCGCAAGAACCGCAAATCCCCTCGCGGCACGAGCGGCGGAAGGTCAGTGTGCTGTCGATATTGTCTTTGATATAAATCAGCGCATCCAGAACCATCGCGCCGCACGCATCCAGATCGATAGTGTAGGTATCGACGCGCGGATTTTCGTCGTCGTCCGGCGACCACCGATAAATCTTGAACTTTTTAGGATGCTTGCACGCTCGCGGCGCAGGAAATTCCTTGCCGGGAAGGATTTTGGAATTTTTAGGAAGAGCAAATTCAACCATGGGAAACCTCAATAAACGCGGGCTTTAGGAGCAACGGATTCGACGTCGTCGGTCAGCGTGTTCAGATGAACCGGACGGTCGCCAAGCTTGGAATTGCCCTTTTCGTTGACCCAAACGGTCGAATGCTTCAACCAAGCTTCGTCGTCGCGGTTGGGGAAATCTTCGCGGGCATGGGCACCGCGGGATTCCTTGCGGTTCGCGGCGCTGTCCATCGTCGCCACGGCCTGATAAAGCAAATTGTCTAATTCCAGCGTTTCGATCAGATCGGAATTCCAGATCAAGGAACGATCCTTGATGCCCAGTTGGGCGCGTTTGGCCCAAACTTCGCCCATCTTCTTCTGGCCTTCGGCCAAAATATCGCCGGTACGGAAGACGGTGCAATAATTCTGCATCGTCTTCTGCATTTCCATGCGAAGCGCGGCGGTCGAAACCTCGCCCTTAGCCTGACGGAATTTATCAAGACGCGCCACGGCGAAATCGCCTGCATCTTTAGGCAATTCATTATGCGGCGTGTTGGGCTCGATCAACTCGGCGGCGCGAATGGCGGCTGCGCGTCCGAATACGACCAGATCAAGCAGCGAATTCGACCCCAAACGGTTCGCGCCGTGAACGGAAACGCAAGCGGCTTCGCCGATGGCCATCAGGCCGGATACGATGTTGTCGGGCTTTTTCGGCGTTGGGCGAATGACTTCGCCGTGATAATTGGTGGGGATGCCGCCCATATTGTAATGCGCCGTCGGCAAAACAGGGATCGGTTGGCGCGTCACATCGATGCCGCCGAAAACGCGGGCGGTTTCGGCGATGCCGGGCAAGCGTTCGTGAATCACCTTGGGGTCGACATGCTCCAAATGCAGGTGAATATGATCTTTCAACGGGCCACAGCCGCGCCCTTCTCGGATTTCGATGGTCATCGCACGGCTGACGACGTCGCGGCTCGCCAGATCCTTGGCGTGCGGGGCATAGCGCTCCATAAAGCGGTCGCCCTTGCTGTTCGTCAGATAGCCGCCTTCGCCGCGCACACCTTCGGTAATCAGGCATCCCGCGCCATAAATACCAGTCGGATGGAACTGCACAAACTCCATATCCTGCAAAGGCAATCCTGCGCGTAAAACCATGCCGCCGCCGTCGCCCGTGCAAGTATGCGCCGAAGTGGACGAGAAATAAGTGCGCCCATATCCGCCCGTTGCCACCACAACTTGATGTCCACGGAAACGATGCAACGTGCCGTCGTTCATATTCAACGCAACAACGCCGATGCAATTGTTCTTCGCGTCCATCATAAGATCGATGGCGAAGTATTCGACAAAAAACTCCGCATGATGCTTCAGTGATTGCTGATAAAGCGTATGCAAAATCGCATGCCCCGTGCGGTCGGCGGCTGCGCACGTGCGTTGCGCGGTGCCTTCGCCGAATTTGGTCGTCATGCCGCCGAAAGGCCGCTGATAGATTCTGCCGTCGTCGGTGCGGCTAAAAGGAACGCCGTAATGTTCCAATTCGATCACGGCGGGAATGGCCTCGCGGCACATATATTCAATGGCGTCCTGATCGCCCAACCAGTCCGACCCCTTGATCGTGTCGTACATATGCCAACGCCAATCGTCTTCGCCCATATTGCCCAAAGCGGCAGAGATGCCACCCTGCGCCGCGACCGTATGGCTGCGGGTAGGGAACACCTTGGTGATGCAGGCGGTCTTCAGACCCTTTTCCGCCATGCCGAACGTGGCGCGCAATCCTGCGCCACCCGCGCCGACAACGACGACATCATAAGTATGGTCGGTAAATTCATAGGCTTTGGGCATGAGGCGTTAAACTCCGAAAAAGATTTTGGCGATGGAAAGCGAACCGAGAATAGCCATCGCCGCGATAACAAACTTCACGACGAACAACAAAGGAAGCCTAATGCGTTCCTTGGGGATATAATCTTCCATCACGACCTGCAATCCACAGGTCAGATGGCGCAACCCCGCCAGCAAGAACAACAACGCGAAAGTCGCCGACAAAGGCGATTGCAGCCAATACATAGCGCCGCTATACCCCCCCGCCACGACATGATTCAAAAAGCCGATCAACAGGTAAAACGCCGTCGGGATCAGCATCAGCGCTGTGATGCGTTCCAACTGCCAATGCTCGAAGCCGCTCTTCGCCGAGCCCAGCCCGCGCGCTACGCCCAAAGGAGAGCGCAAAGATTTCGTTTTCTCGCTCATAGGGAAACTCCATAGGCCTTCAGCCAAACGATAAGAAGAAGAACAAGAACGGTCGGCACCATAACCTTGCCGGTCATGTAAACGTCCTTGATCTCCAGAAAATATCCCGCGTCCCACAGCAAATGACGAATGCCGCAGCACAAGTGATAAAGAAACGCGAAAGAAAATCCGAACAGAATAATTTGTCCTAGAAAGCTCTGCGCGTAACTCAGGAAAGTTGCATAGCTTTCCGCCCCTCCCGCCAGCGCCGCCAGCCAGGCGACGAAAACAACAGCGCCCAGCGTCAACCCCACGCCCGAAACGCGGTGCGTAATCGAGAGAACGGAAGACAATTGCGGCTTGTAAATTTGTAAATGCGGCGAGCGAGGGCGCGCTTTCATTTTGGTGGGTGCAGGCATGAGAACCTATCCTAATGGTGGAGAGCGGAACCGGACAATAAGCGGTAATTTCCGCTTACGCAATACGTTGTCCGCGCGGAGCGTTCAAAAGATCGTTCCCACTGCCGCACGATGATAACCATTTGAAATCATTTAATCTTCCATAAACAACACTGTTTGTTTTGTGCCCACCAAAAGACAGTTAGTCTCGGAAGCCCGTTTTGCTTGTCTCGGCTTTCCTTAAAGAGACCACACCTTTCCACTTATAGCTTCTTTTGTTAACGCCTTCTGTGTTATACAGAGCCTGTCGGTTTGCCGACTATGGCGATAAACGCCTTGTGGAATAGACGCTGCGGACCCGGGGGCGGTACCCGGCGCCTCCACCAGTCTCCGCGTACGGCGCGGAGACTGGTGGGGGCGAAATAGGATCGACGCGCGTGATAAAGACATGGTTTTTGCCCGGCATGATACCGCCGTTATCGGGTCATTTTAATAAATGCCAACGACAATGTTGACATGAGCAATGTTGCTATCGCTGCCTAATCTCCGCATCGCGGAAGCAAGGTAGTTTGCAATTTGCACGCGGCCCGGGGGGCGCCGGGCAACAGAAGCCCCCCAACTTTTATTATCGATTTCTTTTTTGGAATTTTTTTAAAACGCGTGTGGCGCTATACATTTTTTCGCACGGCGCAAGCCCCTAAAAAACTTTCTGCAAACGCGAACGTCGGCTTTATGCAACGTCAACTTAAAAACACGAAAAAACTCTTGGCCGCGCCTTTTTGATGGGCTTTGGTCGTGGCGACACAGGCGGCGAAGAATTTTTTCGTGTTTTCAAGCGGACGGGCTATACACAGCGGACAAGGCTTGCTATCTAAAAATTATCACCCCTGTTTTGCGTTTCGAAAAATGAGCGAAGATTTCCTCCGTTATGATTTGATGATCGAAGCCGCGCTACGCGATGTCGTGCGCGAAACCGTGGAAACTGTCGCGCGCGACGGCCTTCCCGGCGACCATCATTTTTATATAACGTTCCTGACGAGATTTCCGGGCGTCAAAGTGCCCGAATACTTGCGCAAGCAGTATCAGGATGAAATGACCATCGTCCTGCAATACCAGTTTTTTGGCCTCAAGCTGGAAGACGACAGCATTCAAGTCACGCTCAGCTTTAACAACGTGAAAGAAAACCTGATTGTGCCGATCGACTCCATTACGACCTTTGCAGACCCATCGGTAAACTTTGCCCTGCAATTCCAAAACGCCGGAGACACCAGCGAAGAATCCGAACCCGAAAGCGCCATGCCTTCCGACTCCGGCAAAGAAGCAAAACCCAAAGAGACCGAAAAGGAGAAAGAAGAAAAACGTGGAGAGGTCATCAGCCTCGACAAATTCCGCAAAAAATAACTTCCAATGCGTCCCCTTCGTCTAGAGGCCTAGGACACCACCCTCTCACGGTGAGAACACGGGTTCGAATCCCGTAGGGGACGCCAATTAAATCAACGGGTTATGCGGTATTGTCGGGGTGGTTTGTAAACGTACGGCAAAAATACGGCATAACTAATTTATCGTATGTCCTTGAAATCACTTATTTGAAACGTACGGCACAGTTTATGCCGTACGCACTTTTGTAACACCGCTCCTATAATTTGTTCCGTTAAGCAGTCTGCCCTTCGGCTGAGGAGAGGAGGGCTTTTTGAAAGAGGCACCCCAAACACTGTCTGGAAAGTATATTGGGACCGATACGCACAGAGCATTTCCCATCCCAGGACTCCATGGTCATGAGGAGGCGGCGTATATTTTTATTGAAGCACGGATGTGTTTTGCTTTGGCTAATGAAGCTGTACCTGTCGCAGTCCCTCTAACCATTTTTCAGCATCAATACGCGCCACCAAGGTCCGGCGACCGCATTTAATGATGCGCAGGCGATGTGCCCAAATTTCACGATAGAACGCTGTGCGAGAAATTGAATATTTCTGGCAAAAATCACTGACGCGAAAAACTTCCTGTTCCATTATTTCCTCCAATAAAAAGTATTTCCGGCTTGGTTCTTATTCAGTTCTGTTAAATATGTTTTACGTAATTACCATCGATTATTTTTAATGATCATTAAACGGGCTTCAATTGCTGGCGTTCAATGCAGGCGGCAGAAAATTGCCTAGTCATGTCGCTTAGCTGCTCTCTTGTTAAGGGACATGACACGCCCTTATTCATCGAGGCCTGCATCTGGTTCATCAGATTGCCAACACGGTTAAAAGCTATCGAGTTCTTAAAGAAGGCAATCTTAAGATCCTGATTTCTAGCTACCGCATAGTCGTCTATGGGTAGACCGAGACGTGCGGCTAAAATTTCAAGGGCGAAGGCAGTCGGATAACTGCCCGCAGCCTTGGCATGCAGCAAAAGCCTTTCTTTCATTGCGTGCTTAAGGCGTAAGTTCAGGCGCTCGTCCTTGGTGTCTTTTCTTTTTGGCTTTGCCAATCGGGATGCATGGGGCCGAGCCCCTGCCAAGTCAGCCGTGTGAACCATTTTGGTGCACACGGCTGTTACTTGCGCAACGCCTGATTTTAAAAATGGTTTTTCTGTCTGCCGGAGTTCACGCGCAGAGCGCGTCAATTCCGACCGAGCAGATAGTCCGAACATCTTGATTAATACTTCACGCATCACTTTCACCTTTAATAATTGTCAGCCAATAAATAGTGCGTCTAATTAACCCTAACGCGCGTTTCTGATTGATCATCAATAAGTGAATGATACTTCTGGCAGAGAAATAAAACCGCAGCAGAATCTGATAATTTTGAACAGGTAGCCTGAACATTTTGCACGGTTTCGACCAATCCGGTCATTTTGAACAGGTAGGCTGTACATTTTGCATGGTTGATTAAGGAGACAACGGCCGTTTGCGGCAAAACTGACTGGGAAATGGCTGGTGATATTGATAGCGGCCTTATTCGGGCACGCTCAAATATTAGCGCATACCCTCCCGCGTGTTGACTAGACAAATGGTGCTCTTTTATCTTGTTAATACGACAAGATAATTGCAATATTAACCATCCTTTTTAGGATGAAAGTATTTTTTTATCGTCAATTACCTGATATAACCTTCGCATAGATTTTTTTATAAAGCGTATTTATTAAGGAGATAGTTTATGGCGGACAAGCAAAACGGATTTCTCGCCTTATTCGGCAAGAAGGGTGGCCTTGCCAAGCAGCCTGCCCTCGTAAAGAGTAGCGGCGGAATACAGGCTCTTCTTACAGGAAAACCAGCATCCCAACCAACCGCATATCAGCCCACGCGCCCCTCTGTACAGGCGCAGGCATGGCGCCCCCTTCCCGACGGAAGACTTTGCTTTATCATCGACGCCACAGGCAGCCGCAGCGAAACATGGCAAACCGCTCAGAAAATTCAGCGCCGCATGTTTGCCGAATTCGCTGAGACCGGCCCCGGCCTTAACGCCCGCGTCACCTACTTTAAGGGAGCAGACACCTGCAGAAGCTCCGCATGGACACGCGATTACCGCGACATCGAACGATTTATGTCCGACATTTCATGCGCCGGCGGCGAAACGCAAATCGTCCGTGCGATCGAAGAGAATCTGTCCTCCTCCACGCCTCCCACGGCAATCGTCTTGATAGGCGATGCTTGCGAAGAAGATAACGATCCTCCTGATCTTATTCAGAAATATGGAAAAATTCTTGGTCATAGAAAAATTCCTGTCTTTGCCTTTCTGGAAGGCAACGGCTTTGCCGGAGGCAAAGCCTACAGGGACTTGGCGGAATTATCTGGCGGTGAGTTTGCCAGTTTCGGATCACCGCTTGATCTAAGCTCTCTCGTCAGTGTAGTCACCGCCTATAGCATCGGCGGCGATAACGCTGTTTCGGCGCTGTTAAAACAACCCAGCTCAACCCTCAACTTAACAGGTCGGAATTTCGCCACCAAACTTCTTGCCGCCAATAACGGGTAGCAGCCATGTCTGATTTTGAAACCCAATTGAAGCACCTCTTTCTTAAATTGGATGATTCGGACGAAAGAAGGGCCTTGGCGGCGCTGGACAGCTTGCAAAAGCTGCTCAAGGACAATGGCTCGGATTTCAATACCATTGCCGCGACACTAGAAAATGGTGAAGGACTCTTCCCTCCCAAATTATCCGCGCTCTTTCGCCACTTGGGGGATACGCCAGGGCCTGAACGTAATGCCTTCTTCCATAAAGTGCGCGAGTTCAACGGAGGAAAACCCGTCTTCAAGCAGTTGTTCAATTCCTTGACCTTTATCTCGCTGGCGCAAAACTATGCCCCCCTTGAAGAAGAGCGAAACAACCTTGCAAGAGCAAATGCGGAATACGCCAAGATAATCGACAAAATTACGAAGGAAAACGACAAGCTGCGCAGGCCTCCGCTTATCAAAACCCTCCAGAACCTATTTTCGGATGCTGCGCGAAACACGGCCTACCGCTCCCGCGCCCCTATATGTGTATCTATGAATACCGCCATAGGGGTTGTTTGGTCTGCGCTTGCCCTAACTATCGCATCGCCGATATGCGCCCCGATTTTGGGGTTATTAATCAGTACATAAGTAAGGGAACATTCAAGCGGCGTACTTGAGAGAAGGTTTTTGGTAGAAGGCCGAGATTTTTTCTGGACGTTTTTGCAGGCTACACATTGAAGCGACGACTTTTTCCTTGAAGTCAGCTTTGCT